>NZ_BAABFL010000470.1:0-52166 GCF_039540975.1 Kistimonas scapharcae | reverse complement strand
TCAGGCGGTAATGGGAACATGGGGATGAGCTTAGGCGGCAGAACGTGAAATCGCCTTATGTACCGGTTTTTGAGTACTTACCGGCAAACTGCTCCTGCAAATTAACACAGGTTTCAACAAATTTGTCGTGGGAGCGCTTATGGGCTTCATACCCCTCAAACCCTTTTGACTGCATCATTTCCTCTTCAGATCTGAAGTGCTCCACAACATAGCTGACTAGCGCATCAAGATTGTGTTTAACAATACTTCTTTCCCGACTTTCTACAATGCTACGATGCAACTGATTAACGAACCTGAACAGGTTCTTGTGCTCTTCATCAAACTTGGAAACCGTTGTGCCATATTGTTCCTCGGTCCATTGCATCAAGGGCGTGTATTCACTCGCCTGCACACCACCAACCACAGGCTGGAAGAAACAGGAAAATAATAAAACATACAATCCTATTTTAGCTTTAGCCATGTCATAAACCTTCAAATATTACGCATAGATAAACTCACTTCTAATGGCTATAAAACACTGCAACACTCTGCGTTTTCCACATGCCGACGTTTAAAAAATCCGTTGTCATGCTTCTATTTTCTGTAGTTATTACACCCTTCTCAAAAAACACAATCTCGTCGCGGGCAATATCACGACAGCTTTGACCTGAAACAATAAATATGCATAAAAACAAGAAGAAAAAAACATAAAAGTGAGTTGTTATAGCCCATTCAATTATTAAACATCAAGTGTTGTTTAATCAGATTATCTCGCTATTCGTTAACAAGGGATTCTGTTTTTCTAGCCAAGTATTTTTAGCATCACATGTTCATTAAATGCTTATCGATATCTCTTCATCACCAGCACAGACAAGACATCCCGTATTCTAAAAAACCGACGCTGCCTGAAATACGACTCAAAGGCGCTTTCACCTGGCATCGGGTAGTAGATATCATCCTCATCATGGGTATGAACGATGTGCAACCGGGGATCTTTTCCCTCCATCAATCGTTTCAGCACACGTCCCAGCAGCCTTGCACCAATAACAGCGGTGTACATCAAAACACTTTCCTGAGTAGCATGGGCCTTTAACATGAACGATTTGCGGGCCAGGATTTCACCGGTATCGACCCCTTCGTCAATCCAGTGGACGGTTACACCGCCCCTGTCACTCCCGTTATTCAATACCCAGAAATAAGCCATCGCCCCTTTGTAAACGGGAAGCCAACCTGGGTGGACATTCAAAACACCGCGTTTTGGCAGAGCGAGTATCTCTTTTTTAAGAATTTGTGAGAAATAAGCAGAAATCAGCAGATCAGGCTGCAGTTGCCGGATAAATGCCTGGCAAGCTTCGTCATTAATATTGCCGCAATGGAATACAGGAATATTATGATCCACCGCGATTTTCCAGGCAGGCTTTAATCGTTTACGCAAGAAAGGAAACACCATGGTAATGAGGTAACCCAGTATCTGGATACACCGTTGCCAAAGGAGTAACCAGGCGAATTTCCAACCAACCTTTTTCAGGTGATTGATGACACGTGCACGGCCACGAAGAGACAGGGTCAGTGGTTGTGCTTTAACGACACCGACGATATTAACCCCCGGCATGGCTAGCAACTTGTTCATGATCACTGCGCTACCCAGATGGCCTGCTGAGTACAGAATGATCACATTCATAGATAACACTCCCTGTTTCCTACGCACGTCACATGTCGTTATATGCGCCGCATGAGTCTTTCATGTTGTAAAAATGATAGCTAACCCAGACAGAGCAGGACAAGGTTATTACATACTTGCCGTTTCTCCACGCACTGATCACGCTCTTAAAAATTCACTGTAGGTTACGTAATACTTTTTTAAAAACGCACAACTTACAATCAACAGAGTATGAAGGAATGAAGAAATTGTCTGAACCTGGTCTGACACTGCAACCGGATAATGTGTCGGGCGTATCAGATCAGATATTAATGATCCCGATTACGTCAGGGTTTAGTCTTTTGCAGCACGAACATCTGGTATCCAAATTCACCCAGATACTGCCGATAGATGTTCAATTCCGTCTCGATATCTCTCAATGCGGCTGACTCTGGCATGTTTGATCTAAGCGCATTAACACGTGCCTCAAGCGGTTTGATGTAGCTCTGCCAGGATTCTTCACTAAGACTAAAAGTATCGATTACCGTATAACCTGCCTCGTTAGCCTGCTCAACACGCCGTGCGACTGTCGTCATATCCGGATATTCCTGTTGCCAGAACGTCAAAGCCTCCTGACTCGGCGCATCGTTAAGCCACACAAGATCGCTTAGCACCAGCACACCCTTGGGTTCAAGGAACTTTTGCCACTGTGTAAACGCGTTGGCAACCCCCATGATATATGCACTACCTTCTGCCCAGATCAGATCAAAGCGGGCCTCATCAAACGACAAATCAGTCATACTGACGCAAATCGTTTCAATGCTGTCGAGCACACCGTCACCCCTGGCTCTTTCAACAAGACGTGCCAGAGCAGGCTCATCATTGTCGACAGCGGTAATATGTGCTGACGTATGTGCAGCAAGTAACGTCGTTGCGATCCCCTTGCCGCAGCCAATGTCCATAATGCGTGCAGGTTCAAACGGTACCTTGGCGAGAGCTTCCAATGTATCCTTCTCCGAGCCCGGTCCCCATCGGTCCAGTGCTTCGAATACCCGCATAAAGTCGTTCATATACTGTTCGTGTGTATTCATGTCTTTTGATAACCATTTGAGCCTGAGCGCCTCCTTTTGCGTAAAGCCCTGATTCATTAACCATTCCAGGTGCGCATCCGGTGCGACTTTGTCCAGGGATTGATGCCATGCCTTGAGTTCTCCCTCACCGAGCATCGCAGCCAGTAGCTGTCGGGACTGCTGCTTCTGAGCAATATCGTCGTCTAACTGTTGCAAGCGTTTTAATAATAAAGAGCGATCCACCCTGCTATTGAGGCAAGCCTTGCATTCTTTCAACGTCAGCCCGCCAGCCTGCAGCTTCTGAATCAGCCGCAACCGCTGTGCATCTTTTTCACTGTAGATGCGGTAACCGTTAGCCTGCCTTTTCCCTGCTATCAGCCCCTGTTTTTCGTAGTAGAGTAAGGTACTGCGGGAAAGGCTGACATGTTCCGCAAGTTCAGCAATGAGGTACATTCGTTGGCTCCGATCTGCGACAGTGTGCCCGGTGAATATGAGGCACCTTAAACTATGAAGTTGTAGACAGGTCAAGCCAAAGCGTGTTGTGCATAGGCAGCCATAGCAATCGTTATGGCTGACAATTGAATGTAGAAGGGAGATTGGATAGCAATAGCTAATGACTTATTCATAGGCAAATATCGTTAACTATGCGCTTTCACATATTGTCTTTGCAGGACATGGCATGTGCCTCTCCGGCTCTTAACTATCAGTAACCGGAGAAGGAAACTTCAGCAAAAGAAGAAATGTACAGCCTCCCCTGTTTTGGATTCATACCAATGTTAATTGACCTCTAGAACGAGAAGTCAGCAACGTCCTTGCCATCAACTTTGATCAGACAAACTGGTCTTAGTAATGTACCGCTCGGTGTGCCCAGTCCACATTCTGCAATGACTGTTTTTGTCTGCCACTCTCCGGAAACCTGTTTAAAGACTATAGGCTGACGCATGTATTTCTCATTATTACCCTCATATTCTGGAAATATGGGGTTACCAATCGACTGATCGATCACCGGTGTTCCGTTAAGTTTGACGCTTAAATGGTTGGCAATCATCTCATTGAAGGATGCCGTGACCTGTACCGTTTCATGGTTGATGGTGGCAATGGATGAACGGTAGGTTACCGGGGTTAAACTTACACAGCCGGAGACAAAAAGACAGGCTGCGGAGACAAGTACCTGTCTGAAACTCATTATCGGGAAAAATTTCATTTCTATAATCCCTGTTTTTGAATACAGCCTTATCCAGTTTACTCCCGCAAACTCAGAGATGGAACGATAGTGTAAAAATGCTATCTGGACGGCAGAATCTAACGCTGGATCGTGACACGTCATGATGTTTTTCAAGAAACAGCTATATGGAAAGCGTGCCAACTGCTCCGGAAAGCTCATTACGCAGATAGCGACAGTGGAGCTGACACATATGTTATTCCCCCCACGAATTATGTGATTAGTGAGCTGTCAGAGTTATATATCGCCAATACACTCTGAAAATTTTGCAGTTGCATATTCCATCAATTAGATCGTGAGCAACTTATTTTTATGTAAAGTACTTAGAAAAGGAAATCAAACATGTCAGCCCCATACCTTCGTTCATCCACATCAACAGCAGCCAGCATTTTTCCAACCCCAAAAAGCCCTTGGGAATTACCTTGCGGACACAAATTAGAAAGTCATCAAGATGTACCATTACTGGCATTCACATGTCGATGCCCTCAATGCTATGTAAACCTTGAACTAGACAACCGTCTTGAAAATTTACCCATCCAGCAGAAAAAAACTTTACACGACAGGAAAATACATATCAGAAACGCTCTTATTCAGGCATCGATAAGAGCAAACCCCAACAGGCTAATAATCAGCTGGTCCGTATTTGAATACTATCTTGAGAACGATCTTTTTTATGCTTTCATCAATCGCTCAAGAAATGAGGAATGCCCTATCTGCCGTGAATCCCTAGAAAACTTTTCAACGGCAATCGTTTTGAGCTGCCATCACTCATACGATATAAACTGCCTGAAAAGTTGGTTCAAAACCTCAGGAGCCAAAACAGAATGCCTTTTATGTACAAAAGAAATAAACCATGAAGAATGGGCAATACTCTACCAAAATGAAATACATCAACCTGAACGATTAATTCAACTACATCAACAACTTGAACGCTTAAATGAAAGAAATTTACAAGCTGAAATCTTTGCAGCTCTTTTTGCCCGGGCACAGCAACTAGATAATATTCACATGCAGCTAGTTCCGGCACAAATTCAAGCTATGCGAGAAATTATTCAAGCGCCTCAACTCGTTTTCGCTGCTGCCAATGTTGAATTTCTTGTCGAAATAAGAGAATTTTTCGATAGAATACGTGAAGACAGATGGCTTCCATTGCGCTTGATGTGGAATCGCCCAATTATTCTGTTCGCACCGGCATTACTGCCATTACCGTTATTTCCTATAGAACATTTACCATATTTAGTACAGTTACTACCAGCGTTAGCAGTCCTAAACATGTATAGACTGGCAATTTTTGATGTAGGCCATGAACTAAGGATTAATTACCAAGCTGAAATAAACCAATTCCAAGCTAACATCGTGGGAGTGGCTGATTACGCTAGAACAGTAATACGAACAGCTGGTAGAACATTTAATAATTTAGCTCTAGCACCGATGATACAACGATTAAACCCAAACAATAATGCTGAAATAAACAGAGTTGCTGACGTTGAGAGATGGCCAATCAATAATGCACTCGCAGACGCTCAGGTCATCATAGGAAGGGTAAGAAACGGAGATATCGAACAAATTAAACACATACTGATTTTTTTTGTAGCAATTGTTATCGGCCTTATCATGACCATAGTCTATGGTGCACAAATAAATGACGCATGAAATGGGAATAATCGTATACAGTTAAGTTTCTGCGCCATCACCTCACTAACTCCGTCCTGCTGCGGATTGTCCAACCGGGCCGAGCCCTGTATAAAGGGCGGTCTACCAAGGGAACCGGCCTTGCCGCTGACAGACTTTCCGACAGGAAATTTCAGTCACCGGCTGCAACACGCTATTGTTCTTAACACTGCCAAACTGCGGGAACCTGAACGTCGCCTATGATCACGCGATCCGCCCACAACCTGACGACCGAACCTGTCGCACCGGCCCACCGGCCAGCCTGGCAGCACATTCTCAGCGACGCGATTACCGATCCCGCCGCACTGCTGCGCCTGTTGGAACTGGATCCCGCCCTGCTGCCTGCTGCCAAAAAAGCCAGCGAATCCTTCCGCCTGCGTGTACCGCTGCCCTATATCGCCCGCATGCAGAAAGGCAATCCGGACGACCCGCTGCTGAAACAGGTTCTACCGGTTGCGGACGAACTGATCGAAACCCCTGGCTATTCCGCTGACCCGCTGGGAGAAGCACCGAAGAATGCCAAAAAAGGCATCCTTCACAAGTACCGCAACCGCCTGTTGCTGATGCTGGGCAGCGCCTGCGCCGTTAACTGCCGGTTCTGTTTCCGTCGTCACTTTCCCTACGACGACAATAAAATGAACCGGGCCGAATGGCAGGAAGCGCTCGATTACATCGCTGCGGACACCTCGCTCACAGAAGTGATTTTCAGCGGCGGCGACCCACTGGCCGTGAACGATGCCCGCCTGCGCTGGCTCACGGAAGCGATAGCCGAAATTCCCCACGTCAAGCGACTGCGCATCCACACACGGTTGCCAATCGTGGTGCCTCAGCGGATTACCGAGGAGATGCTCAGCTGGTTCACCGGCACCCGCCTGAAACCGATCCTGGTCGTGCACTGCAACCACGCCCGTGAGATTGATGCGGATGTCTGTCACAGCCTGACTAGCCTGCGCAACGCTGGTGTTACCCTGCTCAGCCAGACCGTAGTATTGCGTGGTATCAACGATAATGTGGAGGCGATGGTCGATTTGAACGAAACATTGTTCGACAACGGCGTATTGCCTTATTACCTGCACCTGTTCGACAAAGTGCAGGGCGCCGCCCATTTTGACCTGGACGAAACCCGCGCTCGCCGCCTGCTTGGAGAGATGAGCCGTCATTGCTCCGGTTATCTGGTGCCTCGCCTGGCTCGGGAAAAGGCAGGCGCGCCCTGCAAGATTACCCTTTCTCCACTTTACGACGACTGATTAGCAAAGACCGTACCGGACACCGGTCCAAAGACTAACGCCGGTTTCCGGATGACAACTGTGTCACACTTTCATTACCATGGGTGAATAAGAATACGAATTCACGCCATCCGGCACCCAGCATGGAGAGGGGCTCATGGATACGTCAGTGCAGAATCTGGCGCTCAATGTTCCCGCGCACACGCAAGATACGCTGCAATTTTGCGCAGCGGAAATGCCTGCCATCCGTCACTGGCTGAGTCAGCTGCCCAAGGCCAACCTGGGTGAGACCGCCCGCCAGCTTTACCTGGCGTTGCAGGACCTGAATCAAACCCGTCTCGCCTCCCCCCTGCATCTCGATATCCTTGAACAGATGCGCCCCAGTGTGCATTACACCTGCCAGGCGCTGGGCAAACACTTTCTCCGCAAAACCGTGGCGCTGGATCCTCGCGAACAGAAAATTGCCAATTTATCCCAGGCGCTCAGGAATCACCTTCTCTGCGGTTACAAACAGGTTATTCTCGCCACACACACAGAGAAACAACAAAAAACCAACAGGTTATCCACAAGACGGATCGATCCGCGTCGACAACGCCGCCTGCCACTGGCACTGCACCGTGCGTTGTCGGAAAGCTGCGACCATATGCTGACTGCTTACCAGCTTTATTCACAACTGCCGAATCACTTCTGGCTGGAGTTACACACACTGTACCGGCTGGCGAATCAGTACCAGTTGCTATCCATCAAAATCCATGAGCCGGAAGCGCCCAAGTCTCCCGAGATGTCGATTGAAGATGTTTACAAACGCGCCCTGCTGATGGCCCGCTCACGGCCAAATATGCTTCGCCAGATGGAGCTGCAGCAACTGTCTGATACGCTGAAGCGCTGGTCAGGCGCGGCAAGCATTATTGATGATTGCGTAATAGAAACACCGTTCGTGGTAGATATCGCAGCCAATCGCGGGCCGGACTACCCAAAGGATAATGAAACTGCCATTGACGACAACCTGCGCGGACTCGACACCGGGAATCTGATTAACCTGCTGACGGATTCACTGGCACAACCCAACCCTGCCGACAGCACGTTGACACCGCCACTGCCGGAACACCTGACCCGTCACCTGCTATCCGCCTGGAGCCACAAGACCAGCCGCAAGTACAACCGACAGCCTACCGAGGGGCAACTGTCGTTTGTGACCGGGTTTACAGCCTGCCACTTTTATCTCAGCAGCCAGATGCCGTTCGACCGCTTTCTAACCCGCACCATGGGCTATACCGCCATCCTGAAAAACCAGACCGCCATGGCCAAGGTAGACAGGGATGTGTGGTCCCATGTGGATAACGGCACCGGTATCTGTGGTGAAGCCCCCATCACCAAAAGCGATACCATCCTGTTTTCAGGTGCCACATCGAAATCACAGAAAACCACTACCCGAGAACATACGATCCACCAGGCATCATTGGAGAATATGAGTCCGGAAGGCTACTGCCTGCGGTTGACCGGTGTGATTCCCTCCCAGGTTCAGAGCGGCGAACTGATTGCAGTGCATGACAAAACCAGCCAGCAATGGACACTGGCCAGCATCCGCTGGCTGGAGCGGATTAATGACAATGCGGTACTACTGGGTATCCAACTACTGACACCTGGCGCTCGCCCCGGTGCGGTTTCGTTGCTCAGCAAGACGCGTGAACAGAGCGCCTTCATGCGCTGTTTCCTGCTGCCGGCCTTCCGTACTACCCAGAATACCGAGAGCCTGATCCTGCCCCGCGTCGCGTTCAAGCCCGGCAATAAGATCATGCTGAATAATGGCCACCAGCTTCTGCGCGCAAGGCTGATCGACTGCCTGCAAACCACCGGAAGTTACAGCCATTTCACCTACCGGACATTTGAGCAACTGGCAAAGCAATCACAGGCAAATAAAGCCTCAGGCCCAGATGATGACTTCAGCAGTATCTGGACATCCCTCTGAAACCTAACCTGAAACACGGTAATGCCCTTGTACCACTGCACTAATCCTTTAAGATAGCGGCAATAACAAAGCATAGCGGTACCCATGGCAGACAATAATCAGACCATTCGCCTGCTCCTGCTCGAGCAATCCCAGAATGATGCCGAACAACAGGTCAACCTCTTCCGGAATGCCGGTCACGCGATCCGCGCACATCGCATCACTTCGTCGGAAGACCTAGACGATTCACTCAGCAGCCAGACCTGGGATCTGCTGATAGCCGCGGAAGAAACCGATACCCTGACTGCCCAACAGGTGCTGAACCGTATCCATCAGCTCAAGCGGGATATACCCGCGATTATTCGCATGGGGAACAGCGAGCCGGAAACCACAGAAGAGTGGTTGAAAACCGGTGCAATGGATGCCATTCCTGCCGGGCGTGATGTGCATTTGCTTCTGGCGGCACTGCGGGAAGTGGGACACCTGAATGACCGCCGTCGTCGGCAACAAGCGGAGTCCGTACTCGCGGAAACCGAAAAGCGCTGTGAGCTGCTGCTGGAAAGCTCGAAGGATGCCATCGCCTACGTCCATGATGGGATGCATATCTATGCTAACCCCGCTTACCTCACGCTATTTGCCTGTGATGATCCCGATGAGATGATCTGCATCCCGGCCATTGACCTGATTCATGGCGAAGACCAGACCGCATTCCGGCAGTTCCTGAAAGATTTCCATCAGGGCAGTGACGTGGGTGAACTGACGTTCCAGGGTGTGCGCAGTGATGACAGCACCTTCAAGGCCCGGATGACACTCTCCGCCGCCAGCTATGAAGGTGAACCCTGCACTCAGATCGTCATCCGTATGGACCGGGTAGACCCGGAACTGGAAGCACGCCTGCAGGAACTCAGTCACAAAGACCTGACCACCGGGCTGTTTAACCGGCAGTATTTCGCCGAACAACTGGCTGGCGCGGTTGAACTGGCAGTGCAAGGTAAGAGCAACAGTACATTGCTGGATATTCGTCTGGATACCTTCAATGACGTCAAGCGCTCCCGCGGTATTGCCGATGCGGACCTGCTACTGGCGGATGTCGCCAAGGTCATGCAGGGACATATTCGGGAACCACAGCTGCTGGCCCGTTACGGGGATGATATATTCCTCGCACTGATTTACGGGGATGACGAAGACACGCTGGATAATCTGACCACCACCCTGCTGGAATCCGTTGAACGACATCTTTCAGAAGTGTCCGGACAAACACTGCAATCTACCCTGTCGATTGGCATCATGCCGGTCAACGGCCAGCATCAGGATGTCGAGTACCTGCTGAACCAGGCAGAATACGCCTGCCTCAAAGCCCGTAAGGCAGGCGGTAACCAGACAGCATTATACGATCCGAAGGAAGAACTGGAACGCAAAGCGCGGGAAGGCAACATTGTCGCCATGGCCCAGAACGCCATGGAGAATAACGGCTTTACCCTGTTGTACCAACCCGTCGTCAATCTGGAGCATCCGGAAGAACAGTATGAAGTCTATGTCCGGCTGAACAGCAACGATGAAGAAGACAGCATCACCACGGAAGAATTCCTGGAAGCCTGTCAGAAAGCCGGTCTGGCTCGTAAGGTGGATCGCTGGGTGATTCTGCAGGCCATTAAACAGCTGGCAGAAAAACGCAAGACGCATCCGGAAACACGACTGTTTGTAAATATCAGCGGAGAATCGGTACGCGATCAAACGCTGCCATCCTGGCTGAACATTGCCCTTAAGGCAGCCAATTTGCCGGCTAATAGCCTTACCATCCAGATATCAGAAAGTGAGCTGGTCAAATACCTGAAAAAAGCGGAACCGGTGTTCAGTGCTTTAAAAGAGAATGGCTTCGGACTCTGCATTTCCCACTTCGGACTGGCGGATAAACCGCTTGCCACGCTTTCACATATCGCTGTCGATCGCGTAAAAATCGAAGCCAGCCACATCGCTGACATCACGACGGATGAAAAGAGCAAAAATCAGCTGCAGGATCTGGTCAACATGCTGTCCGATAATGATATTGCCGTAGTCATGCCCCGCGTTGAGTCGGCCAGCGAATTGGCCTGCCTGTGGCAGATGGATGTGGGTTATGTCCAAGGGTACTATATTCAGGCGCCGGAACCGGACATGCATTACGATTTCGAGCAGTAATCCGAGAAACCCAACCTTTTCCTCTTACCTATTCTCCTGACATGTCGGGTGTCAGGAGAGCTTCTCCTATCACTTCATTTCTATAATCTTGTTGTCTGGCCTGTGACCTCAGCAGCTGCGGCGTAATACCAAAATACCGTTTAAATTGTTTACTCAGGTAGCTGCTATCGTGAATACCGATCTCCAATCCGAGCAGACCAATAGGGTAGGTACTGTTTAGCAGACGCCAATGGCAATGCTGCATGCGCATCTTATACCAGTGCTGCCGTGCACTATGGCCCAGGTTATCCACAAATAAACGGTCGAGCTGTCGTCGACTCACTCCTAACTGGAGAGAAAGTTGTTCAATGGAAAGCGTCTTTGCCAGGTTCTGTCGCATCAATGCAATAGCCCGGCCAACCAGACGGCTCTGGCCAGGCGCCTCATTCAGCGAGCGCAGCGCATGGTGCGAACCCCTGCTTTCATCCACCAACATATCCGCCAGTCCCTTTAGCGCCAGCTCACGACCACTGTGACGAGCCAGCAGCTCAACGGCCAGATCGATCGTGGCGCAACCACCCGCACAGGTGGCCCGTTTGCCATCAATACAGTAGAGATCTCGCTCCCGTATCCGGCTACCAGGGAAAGCATTTTTGTATTCCGCCAAGTGCCGCCAATGCACCACCACCTGATAGCCCTTAAGCAAGCCACACTGTGCCAGCAGGAAACTCGCGTTATCCACTGCTACCAGTGTCAATCCACGCCGAGCACCCTGCCTTAGCAGTGCTTGGTAAGCCGGTGCCATGGCCAGAGCAGATTGTGTCGTTCGTGAACCAAATATCACGAGATAGTCATAGCCCGCGAAACCCTCAGGTGCCGTCAGCGCTTCCACCTCAACCGGTACACCGCTGCTGCCGTTAACAGCCCCAGCCTCCAGCCCGACCAGTTGCCAACGACAATAACGTTGCTGGCTATGGTCTTCTTCATCCGCAGAAAAGCGCAACTTGTCCACAAAGCCGCCCAGTGCCAGTAATGAGAATCCCGGCAGCGGCAAGAGCAGAAAACCCGCTTTCAGTGGTGGTTTTGACGTCGTCATCCAACATCCTGGGTTGTCCTGAAATTACCGGAATACGACCAGAACAGACCGTCTAGTCGGCATCGGGACTCAGTATACTCGCGATTCTTTGATTCAATGATGTGAGATCCTTTCGTGGCGCTTGAAACCTGGTTTTTGTTTGCCCTTGCGATGACTGGTCTGGCCCTGGCGCCAGGTCCCAATGGCTTGCTGGCCTTATCCCACGGCTTGCTATATGGCCACCGTCAGGCACTGTTTACGGTGCTGGGTGGTGTCTCCGGTTTTATTCTGTTAATGGCAGTCTCTGTTCTTGGCGTCGGGGCGATTATGCAAACCCACGGCAGCCTGCTGATGATTATGAAAACGGCAGGTGCTCTCTACCTGACCTGGCTGGGTCTCAAGCTGTGGAAAACATCAGCGCCGGAATGGCAGGAAAACCAAGCCAGTGATCAAGTCAGCCGACGAATACTCTTTCGACAGGGGTCATTGACGGCACTGGCAAACCCGAAAGTCACCCTGGTGTTTGCTGCGTTTATTCCGCAGTTTATTGATCCGACCCGCTCATTGCTGTCACAGCTGCCGGTCATGATCCTGACATTTGCAGCCTGCGAATTCATGGTCGAATATACATTGACGAGAATTGCTCACTGGCTGCGTCCCTGGCTCAGTACTCGGGGTAAGATCTTTAACCAGTGCTGCGGCAGTGCCTTCATTCTGATTGCGCTTCTCATGACCTTTGAGCAACTCGTCTGAAAGCCATCACCACCTTCTGTGAGAACAGCATGAAAACCTGCAAGACATTGTTCGCGTTATTCATGCTGGGTTGTTTGCCACTGAACCACTCAGCTGCAAAAGAGAATGGTATGCCTACCTCACTGGAAAAGGCCCGGCAAGAAGCAGAGGCCATCAAGCCCATGCACCTGCTGGATGGAACCTCTGTCGAGTATTACTACCAGAACGGCAGCGGAATACAGCTTGAACTCTACGACGGTATGCTGCGATATGAATGGATTGCCGGCCCCAGAAAGGGTAACGGGAACAAGGATTTGCCCTACCGCTCCCGAAAAATCGGTGACCGGTTTTATGTCATCAGCTGGCTGGAGCCATCCCACCCTGATTACACGACGTTGATTTTTAATTTCAATAACAATGTCATGTATTCATCCGGCATTTTCCGGTTTGGTACGCCGGATCAATTTATCCGCTTTGACGGCGGGATTATTGAAACAGTCCATTTGGTGGAAAAAGAAAAATAATCACCGATCTACGGAACCGGACTGAAAAGCCCGGTTCCGTAGACAAGGCATCAGTGATGCAACGCATCCAAGTCCGTATCACGCCAACCGAGCAGATAGAGAATACCGTCCAGACCCAACGTGGAAATGGATTGCCTGGCCGACTGTTTCACCAACGGCTTGGCACGGAATGCAACGCCAAGCCCGGCTACAGCCAGCATCTCAAGGTCATTGGCGCCATCACCAACCGCAATGACCTGTTCCAGACGGCATTGTTCTTTTTCAGCCAGCTCCCTGAGTAATTCAGCCTTGCGACAGGCATCCACAATTCGCCCTTTCGCTTCACCCGTTACTTTGCCATCGACAATTTCCAGGGTATTGGCGTGGATATAATCAATGCCCAGGCGCTGCTGCAGATATTCGGCAAAGTAGGTAAAACCACCCGAGACGATAGCAGTCTTATACCCCAGCAGTTTCAGAGAACCGATCAGGCGCTCCGCCCCTTCCGTCAACTTAAGCCTTGCCGCAACTTTTTCCAGTACCGCTTCATCCAACCCTTTCAGCAGGGCCAGGCGCTTGCGGAAACTGCCGGCAAAGTCCAGCTCTCCCCGCATGGCGGCTTCCGTGATGGCGGCCACTGCCTCTCCAACACCGGCCTCAACCGCAAGCTCATCAATCACTTCAGCTTCAATAAGCGTGGAGTCCATATCAAACACCACCAGTCGTCGGGTGCGACGGTAGATAGTGTCTTCCTGGAAACCGATATCCACATCCATCTCAGACGACAGCTGCAGGAAATCCGCCCGTACCTGCTGCAGATCTTCAGGCGTCCCCCGTACGGAAAACTCTACGCAGGCGCGAGCATCTTCACTGTTTTGATCCAACGGGACACGACCTGAAAGGCGGGTAATGCGGTCAATATTGAGGCCATGCGCAGCAGTGATGCCTGAGACCCGCGCCACCTGCTCCGCTGTCACGCAACGCGACAACAGGGTAACGATGTAACGATCCTTGCCCTGCGCCTGCACCCAATCCTCATACTGGGCTTCGGTGACCGGTTGATAGCGTACCTGCAGTTCCATTTTATGGAAATGAAACAGCAGTTCCTTGAGGACAGGGTCACTGGCGTCTTCATCAGGCAGCCGTACCAGGATGCCCCAGGTCAAGGTGTCGTGAATTACGGACTGGCCAATATCGAGGATTTCCAGGCCGTGTTCGGCCATAATCGACGTGATGCCGGAGGTCAGCCCCGGTTTGTCCTGCCCGGTGACATTGAAGAGGATAATTCTGCTCACACCCTGCCCCTCAGAAGTACTATCGGAAATTGTTATGGCGGCATTCTACCAGTCCCTGCGGTCGCTTGCGCATGCAAATCCATTAGGCATCAGGCAAAATCGATAGCATGAGTGGAAAGAAACGCTCCCAAAAGAAAATAGTGTTTGCACAACACCTGCGGACACAGACAGTATTAACAGATAACCCGTAACAAGCGCAGACCTCCGTGAGTCAAACCAGCGATTCTTCATTATTCTCCCGCCTCAGCCGCCGTTTCCGTCAGGTTGTCAGCCTGTCCGGACTATCCCTGAGCCAACAACTGATTACTCTGTTCATGGTACTGGTGCTGACCAGCCTGGCCCTGTTCACTACCGTAGCCACTCGGGAAATCAACAGCGCCAGCCACCACCATGCGGACCTGCTCGGCACGGCACTGGCACAACAAACTGCCCGTTTCGCCACAGACATGCTGGTTACCGGTGACCGGCTCAGCCTGACCGTGCTGCTCAACGACCTGGTCAAGAAACCCTATGTGGCACGTGCGGCCATCTACAGCATCGACAACAACCGTCTGGCAATTGCAGAAAAAGATGATGTTGATCTGAATGACCGCTATATCACCTATTCCGAACCGATCAATTACCAGGAGGTTATTGCCGGTTATGTGCGCATTCAACTGGATGAAGAGCGCCTGACCGAACCCGCAACCGATGCCACCATTATTATCCTGGCGCTTACCGTTCTGCTTCTGATATCAGGCGCCGTGCTGATTGTGAATTACAGTCGTAACCGAACCCGGCTCATGCAACGGGCCATCCACCAGCTGGAAGGGCTGTGCGATGGTAAACAGGCCTGTGATGACAGTGTTAAAGACGAGCCACGACGTCTGGTCAAGCAGCTGGAGTTACTGATTACCCGTGGTGCCGTATCCGCTCCGCAACCAGAAAAAGTGAATGAACCGGTAAGTAGCCCGATACCAGCACTGGAACCATTGCCGCCGGAAGCGTTGGGTGAAACGGCTCTGCTGGTCGTCCGGTTCCGAAACTTTGGCAAGCTGCGCCAGTGCCTGCCAGCCATGGAGCTGCATCGGCTGATTCGCCAACAGATTCCGCTGGTTGCACGTGCTGCGCAACTCTACGGCGGCCAGCTTACTTACTCCGCGGAAGGTAATGCGTTCATCAGCTTCCATGAAGCAGAAAACAGCGATTATGCGTTTAACGCCGTTTGTTGCGCCCTGCTAATCCGCGCATTGCTGTCTCACCAGCCTGAACATGCTGTGGCGCGTCTTGAGAGTGGTACGGGCATCACCATCGCTACCCCCCTGACGCCTGGCGATACTCACCCCGCTCTGGCAGACTCCGCAGCCAGTAAAGCGCTGTTGCTCGCCAGTCTTGACGACGATGAGCAACTGCTCGTTGATCAAACGATGGTTCAGATAGCCGGTGTCACCACTGAAGAGAGTTCCCATGGCAAGGGCATCTGGCAGGTCACAAGTTTCGATGAAACCGTGGAAAACCTGATCAAGCAGCAATGCGGCAACCTGTTGGATAAAAAGGAAGTACAGGAAGCCTGATCATTGCGATAAGCTTCCTTAATCTGTCAAATAATGAAACAACGGTACCGGTTAATTTCGGACACCCTCTTTACACGACCTGAGAAGACGGCATAATCGGAACGTTGGTACAACAATAAAAATAATAAATCAGGATTTCCCCATGCGCCGTCTTTTCGGAACGCCGCTCGCCAGGCTGCTGGCAGGATTCTGCGGCTGTCTTGCCCAAGCCGCTGTCGCTCAGTTAATGCCGCTTGATGATGATGAGCTGGCCCTGTCTACCGGGCAGGCCATGATCGAAATGAACCAGTTCAACAATATTGTGCAAACTGATGGTTCGACGCGGGATTTCACGCGTGTCACCGTTGGCGGCACACTCGAAATGAATGCGCTCATCAAGAAATTGATGCTGGGTAACTACTACCGCCCGAATCAAAGTGATGATCCCGGGGGGGACTGGAGCTGTTCCGATGAATGCGGTGGTGAGGATGGTACCTTTTACTGGTCGGAACTCGTCAACGGCTTAGGCAAAAATATCAATTTTGAAGACCTTCCTGCCGGTTTCACCAAGGCTGCATTTGCCGATATCCTGCTGGAAAACCTGACCCTTGGCTATAAAGGTGTTGATGCAGAGGGCAATGAAATTCTGATTCCTGCCGTCATGAAAGATCCTTATTTTGAAATCGGTTATGACGAAAACGGTTTGCCCAGTTTCCGTATTGGCTACAAGACCGCTACAGGCGTCATGGGTAATACGATTCACGGCATGAGTGGTAATATCCGGCCAACGGTTGCCATCAATGCTAAAGGTATGGGTCTTGGTGATCTGGCCAAGTTTGAACGTGAACTTGACCTTGGCGGTATTCGTACACCGGGCTATATCAAGGACGGTGTAACAGATCCTCTTGGCAGGGATCTCAACGACCTCTCTCCGGAAGCGCAGCTCCGCCCTGTTGAAACCAATATCCTGAATAATGTGACCGATTTCTTTATCTCATTCTCAGCCAGTGATGTTCTCTATCCTGAAATCTCACCCGGTGTCACAGCGCCTGAAGCTCAATCAGGGTTCTGGATGAATATGGACTCAGGGCTTAGTGCCGCGACTGACGACTACCAGCATCCAGACAACTACTATGAAGGCCACCCCATCTACGAAGCCCTAAAGAATATCATTACGGCAGACGGCCTGACCTGGATCAAATAACAAAAACAGACTGCATGTCTCTCATGCAGAAAGGGACTAGACCATGCCTGAAAGCAAACATTATGCGTTTTCACTGGCACTTTTTTGCACAGGGTTGTTTTCGCTGAACCTGCAAGCCGATCTTGCAGCTTTGGAAGAGTCTGAACTCAGCGATGTCTCTGGTGCTGGGGCAGGCTTTGGATTTGTATTACGGGATATCAGCCTGGATAGTGGCAATAATAACGACCCTAACGGTGGGCGAGTCACGATAAATCTGGGTAACAATAAAGCCGGAGACCAAAGTAATCTCCTGACACTTTCTGAACTCAAATGGAAAAAAGCCGGTACAAACCAGGGTTTTAACATTGGTACCGTTGATGACCCACTGGTGTTAGGTGACATTGAGGAAGACGCAAGAGGTGATTATCTCGCTTTCAGGATACCCAACAGTGCAGATGCCATAGATGCCAGCTACCGTCTCAGCTACAACGCGTATGATGGTTTCAGCGACACAATCACCACCAGCAACATTAATGATTACAGAATCTCCGTTAATGCCATGAAGCTGATCGACAGTTACGCAGAACTCTGGACTGTTCCAGGCAAAGGTCCCGCTATGGCCAGCACGATCAACCTGGTCGCGGATTCTCTGGTCATTGATGGTGATGCTGACAGTAGCAGCAGTGCAACATCAATCAATGGACTGGAAATCAAGAACATGAAGCTGGGAGAAAAAGACCAGCCTCTTTATGTCTATACCAGTGGTTTCGAAGGTGATTATCAACTGGATGGCAATCGGCCGGGTTTCAGCCAACCCGGTGCCGATTACATGGGCATTACCATAGAGTTGGCCCCATTGACCAAGGAAGCTGCCCAAGCACGCTATGCGGGAGAAACCAGTGTCAGTTACTCGGCCAAAATAGGCAACATCAGCGCAAAATCCATCACATTTGGCGATACCCCCCATCCATCACTGTATACCGGTGATGTGAATGGCGTTGCACAGTATGCCTTCACACCGATTGATCCGACAGAAAATGTCATGGAAATCGAGGGCATGGAAATACAGTACATGAAATTCACACCAAGGGATCTGGCACGATGATGAACAGGCTACTGCGTGTCAAATGTTTCATGCTCATATTTCCTTCCATAGTCAGCCAGGCTGATCTGGTTGCCATCGCTGATGAAGATATGACTGATATCAGTGGGCAAGCAGGCATCACTGTTGACCTCGATATTTCAGCCAGCATTGATGAAATTCGGTACACCAATACTGAAAATCCCGAATCCGCCATTTATCCCCTGGTAATGGACAATGTCACGGCTGATTTCCAAGTAAGCGGATTAACAACCGATCTTGTGACGCAGATTCCCAATCTGGATGGCAGTGGACATACCGCTGCCAATGCCATTCGCTTCGGTATGGATACCACTGTAAACATTAATGATTTGGGGTTTGATAACCTGCTCATTACGCCAGTGGATGCCAGCAGTTTTGAACAGCAGGAACCTCGTATTTATCGCCTATATGCTGCCAACCACAATACATCAGGAGCCGGATATCACTTTATTGGAGGGGATCTATCCTTCCAGATACGCGTCAACGGTGGCGAGCTTCTTGAGGATTCTCGCCACCACCCCAGTGGTAGTGGATATTTTGGTAACGTTGTCACGAATAATGGTTGGCAAGAATGGAACAGTTCATGGCAAAAGAACGTCGGTTCAGGAACATGTTATGCCGATGGCATAGGCGGTGGACGTGCTTGTGACAATGCACCTGGCAACAACTCCCCCTATATCAAATTACAGGTCGACTCACCGGAGCAGGTACGCATAGAAATGAAATCCTGGGACTGGGGTGGAACGGGTACCGACGCATTTCTGTGGATTACTGATGATGACGGAAATATCTTAGCTTGTGCTGGCAACCAGGGGGGATGTTACAAAAACAGCTCTGCCGGTAGTGTTGGTATTTCCGAGAACCTGTCCGACGGAGGACAGGGGTATAACTGGCAGACGGGCTCAGGAAACGGACAAGACGAGTATGTCGTGTTAACACTCGGCCCCCCTGACTTCGAACCCAGCCAGCCTGTTCTAGGCCTTCAGGTTCAAGGCAGTTTCCAAACTACGGGCAGTATCTACATGATTCCCCGATAACCCGGATAGTGCCTACACAACGAAAGAGCTGAAGCAGCAAATACACCGATTGCTGCTTCAGCTTCTTCAAGTATCCATAGAATGAACATATTGCTGTTAAATCACAGCCGCATCTCAATCCCTTGTTCCGCCATATACTGCTTAGCTTCGGGAATTGTGTGCTGCCCGAAGTGGAAGATGCTGGCAGCCAGTACTGCATCGGCACGTCCTTCCTTAATTCCGTCCACCAGATGGTCCAATGTGCCAGCCCCACCTGATGCAATCACAGGAATAGTAAGCGCATCACTGATTGCCCGGGTGACACCAAGGTCATAACCGTTTTTGACGCCATCCTGATCCATGCTGGTCAGCAGGATTTCTCCTGCGCCATAAGTTTCCATCTTTCTGGCCCATTCCACCGCATCCAGACCGGTGGACTTGCGGCCACCATGGGTAAAGATTTCCCAGCGGTCAGGCTCACCAGGCTGACTAACCTTCTTTGCATCAATCGCTACCACTATACATTGGGCGCCAAATTTTTCGGACGCTGCCCGAACAAACTCCGGATTAAACACTGCAGCCGTGTTGATGCTGACTTTATCCGCTCCCGCGTTGAGCATAGTACGAATATCTTCCAATTCACGAATACCCCCGCCAACCGTCAACGGAATAAAGACCTCGCTGGCCATCCGCTCCACCGTATGCACGGTAGTATCCCGGCCTTCATGACTGGCAGTGATATCCAGAAACGTAATCTCATCAGCACCCTGCTCGTTGTAGCGTCTGGCAACTTCTACCGGATCACCAGCATCACGGATATCCACAAACTGGACACCTTTGACGACGCGGCCGTTATCCACATCCAGACAGGGAATGATTCGCTTGGCCAACCCCATGGTTTACTCTCCCGCTGTCTGAACACAGGCCTGATCAGGCTGGTCGCAGAATGCCTGCGCTTCAGCTACATCCAGCGTGCCTTCATAAATCGCGCGACCGGTAATAGCGCCCAGAATGCCCTGATCAGCAACCGCTTTAAGGGCACGGATATCATCCATATTGGTGATGCCTCCGGAGGCCACAATCGGAATATTCACACTTTGCGCCAAACGCAGCGTCGCTTCCACATTGACACCCTGCATCATGCCGTCACGGGCGATATCGGTATAAACAATGCTAGAGACACCGTCGCCTTCAAACTGACGAGCCAGGTCGATGACATTGATATCCGACACTTCCGCCCAACCATCGGTTGCCACCCAGCCATCTTTGGCGTCCAGACCAACAATGATATGACCGGGGAACGCCTTGCAGGCTTCCGCCACGAACGCGGGCTCACGAACGGCTTTCGTACCAACAATCACGTAGCTGACGCCAGCTTTCAGGTAAGCCTCGATGGTATCCAGTGTACGGATGCCGCCGCCAATCTGGATGGGCAGTTCCGGATAACGGGCTGCTATCGCACGCACCACGTCACCATTGACCGGCTCACCGGCAAAGGCGCCATTAAGGTCCACCAGGTGCAGCCTTCGGCAACCCGCCTCAACCCAGCGCTGCGCCATGGCAACGGGATCATCGGAGAATACGGTGGAATCGTCCATCAGTCCCTGACGCAGGCGCACACAGGCGCCGTCCTTGAGGTCTATCGCAGGTATGATAAGCATGGAACGTGATTAACTCCCTGATACTTCTTTTGGTATCTCAACAACGCAGCGTTGCATAACGCATTTGCATTCAGGCTTACGGATTCCAGCGCAGGAAATTACCCAGCAGGGTAAGCCCGTCGTCTGCACTCTTTTCCGGGTGGAACTGGACAGCAAACAGGTTATCCCGTGCCAGCACTGCATCAAAGGTCAGACCGTAATCGCAATGGCCAGCCACATCGCCCGCGTTATCCGCCGTGACATAATAGCTGTGGACAAAGTAGAAGCGACTGTCATCTTCAATGCCGGACCAGAGCGGATGATCCAACGTCTGACGCACCTGACTCCAACCCATGTGAGGTACTTTGAGCTTTTCGCCGTCTTCCTGAAGGTCACGACCGAAGAACTTTACATTGCCCGGCACCAGACCAATGCCCTCTACGCCGCCATTCTCTTCACTGTGCTCGAGTAATACCTGCATGCCGACGCAGATACCCAGCAGTGGCCGGTTCTGCACCACTTGCTGCACAAGTTTGTCGACACCCTGTCTGCGAATTTCCGCCATACAATCGCGAATAGCGCCGACGCCGGGCAGCACCACCCGGTCGGCTTCCAGAATCACATCCGGTGAAGCGGTAACTTCCACTCGCATGCCGTCCGGTGCTACATGCTCCAGTGCCTTGGCCGCCGAGTGCAGGTTACCCATACCATAATCAATGACCGCTACTGTCTTCATGCGTTCTCCATTGATAACCGTTTGCCCTGCAGGGATTACAGACAACCTTTGGTCGACGGCATCTGGTTCGCCATACGAGGGTCTGCTGTCAGTGCCATACGCAGGGCACGACCGAACGCCTTGAAAACCGTTTCTATCTGGTGATGCGTGTTCATGCCGCGCAGGTTGTCCACATGCAACGAGACTTGTGCATGGTTAACAAAGCCCTGGAAGAATTCACGGAACAGGTCCACATCGAAACCGCCCACCATGGCACGGGTATAATCCACGTTAAATTCCAGACCGGGACGACCGGAGAAATCGATTACTACGCGGGACAACGCTTCATCCAACGGCACATAGGCATGGCCATAACGGTTAATGCCTTTTTTGTCACCCACAGCCTTGGCAAAGGCCTGCCCAAGGGTGATGCCGATGTCTTCGACGGAATGGTGGTCATCAATATGCGTATCGCCCTCGCACCGGACATTAAGGTCAATCAGACCATGCCGGGCAATCTGGTCGAGCATATGTTCAAGGAAAGGAATACCGGTATCGAAAGCAGCCTGCCCGTCTCCATCCAGGTTGATTTCTGCCCGGATGCGGGTTTCAAGCGTATTGCGCTCAACGGTGGCCTTGCGGTCAGCCATAATCTGCTCCGTTTGGGATAACTGTCGCCGGCTGTTACGGTAAAACAGCCATCAGCAACAGGCCTCTGGGGCGTTTGAGTTATTCTGGTGGGGGCATTATATAGTCTTGCGCAGGGCGTGACACGAATTCCTTGTCGCCAATGCAGACTTGCGATCAGCCGCGCTGGCCGTATTATCCCTTTCTTATTTCATACACCGTGTTTTCAGGTATTGTCCTCATGCCCATTCTGCTCGAAATCCTCCCGGCACATCCCACCCCCAGCGACCTGAACGACCTGCAGAAGATTTACCAGGATGCACCTGACGGACTGTTACCAGAATCCTGCAATATCAATGACGCTGCAGACTTACTGACAACCCTGCGTCCGGATGCCAGTACACAACTGTATGGAGCCCGCTTTAATGACCGATTGCTGGGTGCCGTCACCGTAAAAGAAGCTACGCATGCCCTGACCGCCAGTTATTTGTGCGTTAGGAAAGTAACCCGTAACCGGGGCGTGGGAAAACGGATCATGGATGTGCTGCACCAGATAGCCGACGAAAAAAGTCGCGCGCTGCACTGTGCAATACCCAAAGATCTGGAACTACCCGCACTGCCTGCCTGGTTAAAGGCACAAGTCTAATAGTCACTTACCAGCAGCCCATGATTTCATCCAGATTCTCGTCATGGGCCTGACGACAGGATCGCCCAGTGACATCACTGAGCGTCAACAACTCCCGCGCCAACCGTTCCAGTTTCAACGTCTGGTAATGGAGCTCCTCAGTAATATGAAATAACTCACGGGAAGCCGGTGCCGCTTCCAGTTCTGATGACAGGGTCGCCATCAGCCTTACCAGTTCGGACGTCAGTGCACGTCCTTCCAACTGCAATTCACCATAAGCCATTTATCCAGCCTTAATTTTTTTACAAACCTGGCAAGCATAGTGTGCGCTGAGAAAAACACTGCATATAAAGTGGTTTTTGTTATTTCCTGTGCATAACACGCCCGAAGTGGCATGACAGCTGGGCTGGCGCAGGCTTGCAATCACCCACCAATCAGATAACTTAAAAGAGTCGACACCGGAATAACACAATGAAAGGACGCACGTTCCCGTTACCAACACTGCTGAGCATCAGTGTGGTGGCTGCCGTAGGCGGCAGTGGATACGTATCGCCTGTTTTAGCCCTGTCATCCCCCGTTGGCTACACCGCCGCCTGGCAGTGTATGTCTACTATCAATGAGGACTGGCGCTGCAGCCCAGGCCCCGGGCAGCCCTATACCCTGACACTGGCGGAATTGAAGGAACTTCGGTCAGAGATTGACAATTCACTCGCCAACCTGACACTGAAAGAAACCAATCCACGGCATCCAGCAGTCGACCCGACGGAAAAAATTCTGGCGCTGAAAAAATACGAAGAACATCCCATGCGCAGCCTGGCTGAGCAGGACTGGGTAGATCGGTTAACGACCGCATCATCCTGGCCGGAAGATCAGAACCTGATCCCGGAGCCCGACCTGCCCGCACCTTCAGCTGGCGAAATCTCAGAAGATGAAGTCCAGAATTCCATCCTGCTATCTCAGTGGCTGAAACGCGCCAAGAAACGTTCATCCTGGAAGGAAGCTGAAGAACCAGAAACCGTCAGTCACCTGGACGATACCCGGTTGCTGCACAACCTTGTCGATAACTCACGGGAAACCTACGAAGAACAGAAGAAGGCCGCTAAATCCGGCGAACAGGATTTATCGGCCGATCAGTGGCTGGACAAGGCAACAGCCCGCTCTTCCCTGACCGAATCGAATGATCATGACCATGAGCTGGCCTTGGCCGCACGGGATGAAGAAGTCAAAACATCAGGCATTCTTTCCGGTCTGCAACCCGGCCCGGTGTTTCCGCAAAAGACAATCACGTCTCCGGATTCCCTGCTGCCACCGGGCATGGTGCAAGCCGCCCCCATTGCCAGGAATCCTTACACGGTAGCGAAGCAACTGACACGACAGCAGGCCCAACCCGCACAACCTGCACCACAACAACCCACGCAAGTTGCACAACCTCAACCGGTGTCGCCTCCCCGGCCCATAGGCGTTGGCGGGCAACTGCTGGTCAGGCAGGCTACCGGACAACCACCGGTTCCCCAAGGCTATGTACCGACACCGGAACCCATGCCTGAGCCAGCATCAGCACCTGCTTATGCGACTGCTCAGACAATATCCCAACCATTACCTCCACTTCCTGACGTTGAAGTAACGCCCGCAGAACGGGAAGCACGTGCTGTGCGGCCCAGCGTGGCGAGCCAACCCCAGCGCCGTATGCCCTATGGCATGGACATGCCGCCTGACCGTTGGCGTTATGCGCCCCATAACACCCTTCCCCCGAAGGCAGAACATCCATTGGCATCTGCGCCACAGCGTCGCAGTGATCCAAGAAACGTCAATGTTCCGGGGATTGCTGAACAGCCGCAACAGCCTCATTACAGTTATAACAGTGGTGAAAACTCAACGCTGGCACCGCCACAATCTGCAGGAAACTACCAGCCATTCATGCAGGCGCAGCCAAACACCAATGGGCAGACCAGCTGGTCTCTGACGGGACAACCGGTAGCCACTTATGCGCCTGCGCCACGCCAAGCATCTGCTCCCCAGCAAACCGTTCAGCAACACGTTGCGCAGCAACCTTATCGTTACCGGGCTGATGAACGATTAGCGCCGTCGCTGCCTAAATACAACACCGAACCCTCATGGCCTCAGGCGGCGGCAGAGGATATTCCCAGGCAAAAGCCGGATAACGCCTATGCAAGAATGCAGCAATTCAACCGGCCACCGCCCATATCGCCCAACGACATTTTCAAGCTGGCCTCCAGTACATCTGAGCCAAAACAATCGGCACCGGAAGCCAAAAGAAAACCGGAACAACCCTCAACGCCTGTTAACTCGATTGAGCGTTTCCGACAGAAAACGGCTGAGCCAGACCCGATACGGTCACCCTATCAGTCCAGCGCACCGCAGCAACCGGCTAATGATGACTACAGGCAACCAACAGATGAAGCCTACAACCGTTTCACGGGTAATAGTCGGGCGACTACACCGGCATCGACGCACAACGCCTATGCTTCCAATCCCTATAGTGGCGGCGCAGTGCAACCGGTCAGTTTCAACCGGCAGCCAGTAGAAACCAGGCCTGCAACGCTGGATCAATTCCTCAAGGCACCCAGAAACCATCTGACCATCCAGTGGCTTGCCACCACGCAACCGGCCAAAATCATGCGTCTGCAGCAACGCTTCCCCGCATTGCAGGATGCGAGTGTTGTCCGTTTCCGCAGGCAGGGCCAGACATGGCACATACTCCTGACAGGCATATACCCGAATAAACACAGCGCCAGCCAGTTACTGAACCAGGAACCCTGGAATCATATCGCCCGTGCGCTGAACCCATGGACACGCTCCCTGGCCGGTATCCACAAGCTGGATCTGGTCATGCCCAATACGACGCATTCTGCACCAGACGTAGGACAGGCTCCGGCCGCCTTACCCCAAGGGGACTACACCATTCAATGGGCAATCGCACAGACAGCGGGTGAAATCCGTGAGATTCAGGCGCGTTATCCACAGCTTTCCGGCGCGGAAGCCATCGAGATTCCCCGTCATGGTGGCAGCAGTTATGCACTGGTGCAGGGCCGTTACCGGGATAACCTGACTGCCATGGATGCCCTGCGCCAACCGCGTATGGCAATGCTGGCCAACGATTTACGTCCGGTCACACGTCCCATGGCCAGCATCCGAAACAGTCGTCCTCTGCCGCAGGCTGTGTTCTCACACATGAGCATTCCCATGGATGACTCAATCCAACGCCTTATGCAGGCACCTGATGGCACGTACACTATTCAATGGCTGGCAGCCAACAAGCCGGATGTCCTGGCAGACCTGCAATACCGCTATCCGGAATTGACTGATGCTGTCACCGTCCGCTTCCGCCGTAATGACCGTGACTGGTATGTGCTGGTGCAAGGACAGTATCCCAATAGCCGGGCCGCTCAACAGGCACTGCAAAAACCCGGTGTGCGGGAACTGGCTAACAAGCTGAATCCCTGGACCCGATCCGTCGCAAGCCTTCGCAACGCTATCGGTTCCTAGAACCGATAGAAAACATTGAAATAGTGCCCCACACCGTTGGAGTCGGTTTTCTTGCCATTGAGCACTTCGCCATTTTTCCACTGGGTCATATGGTGGTAGAGCTTTGCGCCATAACCCGCTCCCCAATGTTTATCGTGATACCAGAGGCCCAGGTAAGCCTGAAAGGAATCATCCGTCCGGTAAGCTTTCTCGAAGGCATTCTCATTCTTCGGAATTTTGCTGTCGAACTCCCAGTCAAAATACCCCTGAAACGCGATCATCCGGTCACCATCCAGCATCTTGAGCGGCTTGAACCAGTTGGCATGCAAAACGTAGCCATCCCATGACCGTTCATTGGAAGCGCCATAGTTGTCGTATACATAGCGTTTGTAGAAATCCACACCGGTCTTACCCAGCCATGGCACCATCACGTCAGCGCCAAAACCTACCCAGAGGTTCTGCCCACCACCGTTCTTGTCGATAACCTTGTCGTTTTCATCCAGCTCATACTTATCCCCATCCATGGCATTGAGCGTGAATGAAAGGTACCACTCAACAATTGGCCCAATGGCCAGGTCTTTGCCGAACAGACCATCCAGCGAGATCCGCGGCGATACCTTGGCAAAGAAGTTGTCCTGTTTATTCTTGTCGCTGTGGGAGCTGCCCAGGATATCGAGGATATCCACATACCCGTAAATCGCGACAATCCCGGAACGGCCGCCAAACTCAATCTCAAAGTAAGTATCATCAAACTTGTAGGGACCACCACGCTGATCAATGCCCCGGTACAGGTGCCAGTTCATCCACAGGTGATCATATTTCCGGGTATCTTCTGAATAATCTTCTGCCTGAACCGAACAGGCCATTCCAATTAACAAACAGAATCCAGCCAGTCGGCGGAAAGCTCGCAAACCATCAACTTTACACACGGGACTTCTCCGGCAAGAAACAGGGCGAGAGGATGTAGAGATAAAGACAGCAGTAATAAACACTTCAGGAGCGTCCCTGAGTGTAGACAGGAACCGTCAAAACAGCCGGTAAATACCCTGCAACAAAGGGAATCAGGTGTTAGGATCACAACCGGAAAAACAGGAATAACCAGCTAAAACAACATCATGGAGAAAGTTGACACCGTCATTATCGGCGCGGGCGTAATCGGTCTTGCCATTGCCAGGCAATTGGCTCGCCCGGGCAAGTCCGTGTTTGTGCTGGAACAGCATGACCGGTTCGGTGAGGAAACCAGCAGCCGTAACAGTGAGGTGATCCACGCCGGTATCTACTATCCTTCAGGATCGCTCAAGGCTTTCCTCTGTGTCCGTGGCAAAGCATTGCTCTACAACTATTGTGAACAACACCGCATTCCCTGTCGCCGTACCGGTAAACTGATTGTCGCCACCACTGCAGCAGAGACCGGCCAGCTGAAACACATTTATTCTCATGCAGCAGCCAATGGTGTCAGGGATCTCCAGTGGTTATCTCAGGAAAAACTGAAAGAAAAGGAACCGGCAGTCACTGGTATAGCCGCGCTGTTCTCCCCCTCAACAGGAATCATCGACAGCCATACCTATATGCAAACCCTGCTAATGGAAGCCACACAGAATGATGCCGAGCTGGTTACGGGCACTCGCGTTCTTTCAATGTCATGCAACAATGTGCAGGATGGGTTTCTTGTGACCGCCGTTACTAATGGTGAAACTTACCAGTTCCACAGTCGCACTCTGATCAATGCTGCCGGGCTCGGCGCCCAACAAATTGCAACCGATTTGCCCGGCAAAACTCCAATTCCTCCGCTCTATTACTGCAAGGGACACTACTATTCCCTGCAAGGCAGCTGCCAGCCCTTTCGCCACCTCGTTTACCCGGTGCCAGAACAGAACACCACGGGGCTTGGCATTCATGCCACGCTGGATCTGGCCGGCAATACCCGTTTCGGACCCGACACAGCGTATATCGATACGGTCGATTACCGTATGTCTGCCGAGGCCCCTGAAAGCTGGTATGCTGCCATACGCCGCTACTGGCCTGCGCTGCCGGACGGCGCACTGCAACCGGACTACAGCGGCATACGCCCCAAACTGCAACAGGCAGGCGAAGCGTCCCAGGATTTTGTGATCCAGGGCCATGAAACTCACGGGCTGCCGGGGCTGATCCATCTTTTCGGCATTGAGTCTCCAGGACTCACCGCCTCCCTGGCACTGGCCGGGTATGTTGAATCACTGTTAGAGGGACAGGATCCCAGGGAACACTTGCAATGAAGACTCTCTTCAAGTGGCTGGCCGGCATTGTTGTCAGCCTGATCGTACTGGTCATTCTGGCGGCGGTACTACTGCCTGTCGTCATTAACCCGAATGATTACCGGGAGCAGATTCGATCTATCGTCTCTGAAAACACCGGTTACGATTTACATCTCAACGGCCCGATCAGCTGGTCTATTTTCCCACGACTGGGGTTGAGTGTGGCGGATATCCAGGTTGATGATATCCATAAACAGCCTCTGGCCACCCTGAAACAGGCGGATATTCATGTCGCGGTATTGCCGCTCATCCTTGACCAGCGTGTTGATATGCAGGCGCTGGTTCTTGACGGGCTGACCCTGAACCTTTCGCGCGACGCCCAGGGAAGACCTAACTGGACTGAACCCAAAGAAAGTCCCAACGCAGAAACTGCCAGCGAACCGGCTCAGACTCAATCCTCAACATCAAAAGAGACGCTGACCCTGAACATAGCCAGCGTCAATATCAGCCAGATCAACCTGAATTACCAGGATCAACAGACCGGTCAATCACTGGCGATCCACAACGCCCACCTGCAGACGGATGCCATTCAGGCAGGCCAGCCGTTTAACCTGAAGGCAGGATTTTCACTGAAAAGCAGTGAACCACCACTGAATGCTACGTTTTCCCTGGAAACAGCATTAATGCTGAACCTGAAAAGCAACACATTCAAAGCCGATCAACTGAGTCTGACCGTCACCCCAGAACAACAAAAGAACCCGGTAGCACTGACCATTACTGCCACACTGGCAGGGGCTGAGGGTCAACTGGATGGCAACGTCGCTCTGGAACCGGTCAATATCCAACAATTTCTGAAACAACTTGGCATGCCTCTGCCCGAAATGGGCAACCCGAAGGCACTGACCAGGGTCAGCCTGACAACCACCGTAAACGCCACCAATAACCACGCCAGCCTGCAAGACCTTAGGCTTGTACTGGACGGTTTCGATCTGGGTGGAAAGCTGGCAGTAACAGATATCAGCAGCAACGCCCTGCGCTTCACCCTGAAGGGGTCAGACCTTCTGCTGGATGATTATCTCCCCGTAGCGTCTACTGCACCGGCAACTGATGTCTCCGAAACGGCACCCAGTCAGCAACCGGCGAATAACTCCGTAGTTCATCCCACCATTATTCCGGTTGATCTGATAAAACCACTCAACCTTGAGGGCAAGCTGTCACTATCAGCCCTGACCGCGAAAGGCTTCCTTTTTGACCACCCCACGCTGACGATAAAAGCCAGCAATGGTGTACTGTCGATCAGTAAACTGAATGCCGGTTTTTATGATGGTGTCATTGATAGCAAGGCCAGCATTGATGCCAATGGAACACCACAACTATCCACAAGAAGCACGGTTCAGGGCATCAACCTTCACGCCCTTTCCAAGGCCATTCCAGACCTGCAGGCAGTCACAGGCAAGGCCAATGCCAGTATTCGACTGCTGACCAGCGGTCTCACCAAACCGGAACTGATCGAACACCTCAATGGCGTGATTGAGTTCCATGTGGATGACGGCGCCCTACACGGCATGAACCTCAACAAAACAGTCTGCAGCGGTATCGCCAAAATACGGAAAAAAACCATCAGCAAGGATGACTGGCCCGACGAAACCGAGTTCACGTCCCTAAAAGGCACCTTCAATATCAGCGATGGGGTAGCGACCAACAACAATCTCTGCGCAGCAATGGACCAACTCAACCTCTGTGGTGGTGGCAAAATCAACCTGGTGAATCAAAGTCTGGATTACTCCATGGGCGTCACAGTAACCGGCAGCACTGCAGAAGAAGATGAACCCGCCTGCCGCATCAATGAAAAGTATGCCGACCTCTCCTGGCCGATTCGCTGCAGCGGCAAAATCGGCGACAGCGACCTGTGTGGCATTGATGAACAACGTCTTGGAGAGCTGGCTGCCACGGTGGCCGAGCGGGAGTTGAAAGGGAAATTACAGCAGAAACTGGATGACAAGCTCCGCAAGAAATTCGGTGACCAACTGGGTGAAGAACTTGGGGATAAATTAAAAAATTTCTTTCAATAGAAAGAGTTAACCACAAAAAAAGTTATCCACACCCATCCACAGATTTTGCCGTGGATGGATACTGTCAGCACAGGTAATACCCCGACTGTTCACATGACAGCCATAAGCGCATAGTGCCCACTGATAACAAAAACGAGATAATCAACCTTTACTTGAATGCCAATTGAATGAGCCAAACCGCCGGAAACTTCAGCCAACGCGTCCTTGACTGGTACGACCAGCACGGCCGCAAACACCTGCCCTGGCAGCAGAACATCACCCCGTACCGGGTCTGGATCAGCGAAATCATGCTGCAACAGACCCAGGTTAAAACGGTCATTCCCTATTTTGAAACCTTTATGGAACGGTTTCCGGATGTCCACGCTCTCGCTTCGGCACCTGTGGATGATGTCCTGCACCTCTGGAGTGGACTGGGTTACTACAGCCGCGCCAGGAACCTGCACAAAGCGGCCTGCCAGGTGGTAGAGCGATTTCACGGTGAATTTCCCCAGTCTGTCGACCAACTGACAGAATTGCCGGGGATTGGCCGCTCTACGGCTGGTGCTATCGCCAGTATCAGCATGGGTATTCGCGCCCCGATTCTGGACGGCAATGTCAAACGGGTGCTGGCCCGGCACCACGCGATAGACGGTTGGCCGGGGCAAAGCACTGTTGCCAATAAACTCTGGGATATCGCCGAAAACCATACCCCCAGTGAACGGCTTCCCCAGTACACCCAGGCCATGATGGATCTGGGTGCGATGATCTGTACCCGCACGCGCCCCACCTGCCACCTCTGCCCCCTGCAGGAAAGCTGTATGGCCCATGCCATGGGCGACACCGCCGCCTATCCGGGCAAAAAAACCAAGAAAACCCTGCCTGAACGCCAGGTTCGCATGCTCATGGTGGTGAATCATGTAGGTGAAGTCCTGATGCAGAAAAGGCCATCACAAGGCATCTGGGGTGGACTCTGGAACTTCCCGGAGGTGAGCATCGATGAATCATTGGATGAAAAAGCGGAAGCAATGGTTGGTACCGGATTATATGGCATGGAAACCTGGACACCGTTCAGACATACATTCAGCCATTACCATCTGGACATTACACCGATCAAAGCATTCACCGCCGATGAAAGCTATGCCTTCCACGGCAATACCCAATGGTGCTGGATATCTGTCACCTCCACTGCCCACTTAGGTATGCCTGCCCCCGTCATGAAATTGTTAGGGCTACTTGCAAAAAGTCTTTAGGTGACAAACAAAAAAGGAAATAATTTCTCGCTTTACAACAGCCTCAATCTTCTTTTAAGCAATAAAATCAATACGCTGCAGGGTAACCTGGCAGCGTATTCAATGGATAAAAATCCATTTCCTCACCAGCCCATCTTGTTAATTGATTCTTAGCCATCACTAAAAACACAACGAATAGATTAAAAAGAAACAGTAAATCAAACATCTAGATAAACAATTCTAATTAAAATCGAAAAAAACTAAATTATTCATGAAAAAAATTGTCTTAACGTATGCACGAGGCAGGTTGACACCTCGCAAATGTTATCTTGTCGCTATTCCCTTGCTTATTTCCAGATCGGAGGTCTATTTATGGAAAGGTATCGAGCACTTTCTGCTTCAGACACAGGACTTAACCAATATCATTTAATGGAAGGTGAAATGGAGGATGCTAAAAGAACTTCCAGAGTACCAGAGTGGAAAAAATCCCCCGCTGAGCGTCAATTCTATCTAAGCAATCCCAATTACGGGAGAGAACCGATACCTGAACACATACCTGAACACCACGAGGGGAGATCCCTCACTTGCCGCAGAATATGTTGCTGTCCATTAGTGATACCGTTCTTTATTATTGGTACAGCTGGCGGCGCGGTTCTGGGTATTCTTACTGCATTTAAAAACCTGGCGGGGGTTATCGCAACCTCTTTCAAATGTCCCCTCTGTATTCTTTGTACATTGATCATAGCGGTACCCGCACTATTGATACTTCCAATTGAAATAGTCTGTTGTCTGGCTTATGGCATTAGTACTGGTGGTTGCAAACTCGTAGCAAAAGCTATGGGAACATCAATCAATTTTAAGGAATGCCCTTCACTCATGAAAATGTTTGATCAGTGGTTAGAAAGAACGAATGAAAACTTTGAAAATCGTAGAGCTCAACGTGAGCTTATAGTGTAATAAAAAATTTAAAAAAAGTGGCTGATCGTAATGTATCAGCCACTCTATTTTAAATTTCTATCAAGTCTTAAGAGTCCCCAAGCAGCATTGAATTCCAACTAATGAAAGCAGTTAATATTGATAGTTACTGATAAGAGCTAAAAACTTCTTCGTTTCAATAAAAAACAACATACATATTGGCTCAATTAAGTCATTCCTATCCCTTTAAAACTCCTACTCCGTACAAAATACCGTTATGATTGCGCTCAGCGTTAACTCAGGAGCCCAACCATGAGCCGTACCGTACACTGCGTGAAACTCAAGAAAGACGCCCCCGGACTGGATATCCCCCCTTACCCCGGTGAAAAAGGTAAATGGATCTATGAGAATGTCTCCCGTGAAGCCTGGACGCAGTGGACCCAGCATCAGACCCGCCTGATCAACGAGAAGCACCTGAATCTGCTCGACCCACAGACCCGTAAGTATCTGGGCGAACAGATGGACAAGTTCTTCGCCGGCAGCGACTACGACATGGCCGAAGGCTACGTGCCGGAAAAGAACGACTGAACGCTTCGGACGGATAAAGTGCACAGCAGTGCATTTTATCCCTACTAAAAAATCCCGCCGGGGGTGTTGACTCCCAGAACGTAAAACAGTTTAATACCGCCGCATTCACGCCAATGCCTGGGTAGCTCAGTTGGTAGAGCAGCGGATTGAAAATCCGCGTGTCGGTGGTTCGATTCCGCCCCTAGGCACCATGTTTCACTTCTCATGAAATACGCTGGCGGTAAGCACACCATCACGTGCACGAATGTCGTGCCTGGGTAGCTCAGTTGGTAGAGCAGCGGATTGAAAATCCGCGTGTCGGTGGTTCGATTCCGCCCCTAGGCACCATATCAGGAAAGCCCCGTTGCTAATCAGCATCGGGGCTTTTTTCGTTCTATTCCTGATACTCCCACTGCTTGACAACCCCGCGCCCCCCCTCAACGCCTCGTTCACAAACCTGTCCGCCAAAGGCCAAAACTCGGCCGCCACTGGCAGGCCATAAATTTTTCCCGACGATACCCTGAGTGCGCTGAACGTCATGAATAATTCGAATAAAAGGACACAAGATTCCTATGAAGCGCAAACTCCTCGTGGTGGCTGTCGCCGCCATTCTCGGGACCGCCGGTTACGCAATCCTCAAGGGCCCCAACCTGCAGAAGAAAAATCCGGATGCCGGTATGACCATGCAGGAAATCAAGGCGCGTGATGACCAGAGCAAGGAGAACTGGGCCTATTCCCTCGGGGTGCAGGCATACGTCTACGGTCTGCCGCTGAAAATCTTTGAGCGGGAGCGTCGCCTGCGACTAAACGAGCGCAAGCTGGACTTCGTCATGTCCCGCAAAATCTGCCCCTGCGCGCCCATCAATGAATTCGGCCACATGACCAAGCTCGCTACAGCAGACGACACCCTCCCCTATACTCCCAACAACGACACCATCTATAGCGGTGTTCTACTGGAGCTGAAAGACGAACCCGTGGTTGTCACCATTCCGGATGTGCTCGACCGATACTGGAGCGCCCAGATTGCCGATGCTTACCTGGAAAACCTGCCATACATTGGTATCCGTTCAACCGGTGGTAAAGGCGGTAACTTCCTGTTTGTTGGCCCGGACTGGCAAGGAGAAGTACCGGAGGGTCTAAGCCTGCGTCGTATGCCCACGAATAGCGCCGTCATCGCCCTGCGTTATGGCATTGCCAAAGACAGCCCGGAAGAAATCGCCAAGGTCATGGAGATCCAGAAACAGGTCTTCACCACCAGCCTGAGCAACTGGGGTAAAGAAGACGGCTTCGGCAAGGTGAATCCCGTACAGATGGAACGCAAAGAATACGACGGAGACCTGGCATTATTCGAACAAATGGCTGACTTGCTGAATGAGAACCCACCCCGTGAACATCAGCGTGATGCTGTCGGTATGTTCCAGAGCATCGGCATCGAACTGGGCAAACCCTTTGCCGGTGATGCATTAGACTCCGCCATCCAACGTGGCTTGAAGCGGGCTTTGGATGATGTCGACAACATCATGGTCTGGAAAGTGAAGTACCGCGGCACACCTTACGCGACCCGCTGGAATAACCTGCATGAAGGTGAGTACGGCTACCACTTCATCAACCGGGCAGAAGGCGCACTGGAAGGACTGCTGGTTCACAGCCGTGAAGAAGGTGTTTATTTCAGTACCTATGAAGATGTCGAGGCCAACCTGCTGGATGGCTCCCAGAAATATGTACTGCATTTTGAAAAGGATGAGATTCCCCAGTTGCAGGACAAGGGCTTCTGGTCTCTGACCATGTACGGCACCAACTTCCAGCTGATCGACAATGAAATCGACCGCTACTCCATTGGTGATCGCAACACTGACCTTCAATATAACGACGATGGCTCTCTGACCATTTACATCCAACATGAAAAGCCGGAAGGTCTTGAAAGCAACTGGCTGCCCTCTCCTGATGAAGGCCTGTTCCGGATCAACTACCGCATCTACCTGCCGGGTGAAGAAACCCGCAATCCGCAAACCCTGCACAAGTTCCTGCCGGGTATCCAGAAAGTTCAGCAAGGTTGATAAGACCTGAAAAAAGAGCGGCTATAAGCCGCTCTTTTTCTCTAACACTGCAGTCCGAAGACATCATGGAAAGAAACGCTAAGATCAATGTTTGTTACTAAGCCCGACATTCATAGCCAGTCGAACAGCTTACAAAGAAGGCAAATGTACAGTATCGAGCCAAAAGCCACTGACGGCATTACTAACAATCATTAAACAATCCAGAAACCTCTTCCTGACTCACAGTGTGAAAGTTAGAGTGACGACTTACAGATCAATCCCAGCCACTTGAGACCGGGCGTTATCTCCCAACTTCTCGATGATCTGATCACGTACTTGGTTAAAGACGTCATAATCCAACTTAATCGTTTCGCTGTGACTTTTGATCCACGACTCACCTTCTTTAACACGCAAAAACAGAATAGTTGTGCTCAGATCAGTAAATCCAACAACGAGATACCCCAGGTTCATACTCACCAAACCGTGTGGATCAGTGGTCACAAAAGATGACTGAAAGTTTGCCTGATTTGCGCCAATGGCAGAATGGTTAAACAGAGAAATAAAAGGCCCTTCTTTTTCCAGCTTCTTTAAGGCCGATATCGCTGCATTCACCATTGCCTTATCAGAGGGGTCGGTAAGCGCTGTTTTCAGAACATCAAAAATGGCTTCGCTGACACTCAAATCTGTTGAAACCGAGACAAGAGCACTATCATCGAAATCACTGATATCCCAGCCCTGAATGCTCATCACTTCAGTGTATCGTTTATACCATTGGACCAACTGGGTGTTTTTATCATAGTCATGACTAGCCGCTAACTGAGCAAACAGCGTTGAGTTAATGACATCCTTTGTCGCCTGTTGCTCAACGTTCTGAGACAACACAACAAAACTGCCGCTATCCACAAACAGTTTTTTACTGTAATCAGGTTCCTCTGCTGAAAACAATGCGTCAGTTTCCATCACCTGAGGTTTAACAAGTTTTATTTGATTAATCGCCTCAACCCTTGCTTCAGGGGTTAACTCTTTCCCCTTCACCAACGCATGACTATTGTCAGCCGCAAATACATTGGAACATATTGCAGAAAAAACGAGGGTAATCGAGAAAATTACACGATATTGCGATATGAACGACGGCATTATAATTCTCCAACAAACCAGATTGGAAAGTGATCGCAGCCATCAGTTTATCGTTGACCAGAGCATCGGCACTTATATATCGCTAATCAATCTAACCTCTTGATTTCATATTATTGAAAACTGCCCGACAGGTATGAACCTGCCTGGCTATTTTCAGCTATGCCGTTGAGATTACTTATAAATGTGATGTTCCCTTGTGCTAAACAGAAGTGCTGGTGTGTATGCCATGATGACTTTTGCCCTGCCTGAACCATTGCATAGACGCCAATGACTATTCAGCAGGGCAACAAGGACAACCGCTTTTTATCTTTTGCCTAAACACCCATCTAATACGGGCACATTAGTTTTTACCTGCCTTACGGCGGAGTGAAGACGGCTTGAATTCACGCTTGTTCATTTCACCACCGAATGTAAATTCACTGTTCACTTCATTGCTCAAACCACTGACCAGATAGCGATTGGATACCAGGTCATACACAGCTTCTGCTGTATACCAGGGCACGGAGTCATTGTGGAAATTAATGTGGTAGGCCTGAGCAACACGCCACAGCTCGTCCCGGTTGTCGTAATGATCGGCGACAGCGATTTGCCAGGTATCCTCATCAATAAAGAACGTTCGTTTTTTATAACTATGGCGAACACCGTCTTTGAGAACGCCTTCCACTTCCCAGACGCGATGCAGTTCATAACGCACCAGATCGCTGTTCAGATGACCGGGCTGAACAATCTCATCGTATCCAAGGCTTTTATCGTGTAACTGGTAGTTGTTATAGGGGATATAAAGCTCTTTCTTACCCACGATTTTCCATTCATAACGGTCCGGTGAACCGTTATACATATCCATGTTGTCAGACGTCGCCTGACCGTCGGCATTGTTCTGGGGCGAATCATAGGCAACCTGTGGTGCACGGCGTACACGACGCTGACCGACGTTATAAATCCATGACTTACGGGGTTCGACCAACTGGTCCAGTGTTTCATGCACCAGCGTCATGGTACCGGCATTACGCGCTGGAGAAAGCGTTTCACCCAGGAAATAAAACAGCATGTTATCGTCAGCCGACGAATTCTTGATATGGCTGTTAAAGACCATGGTCTGCCAGATCTTGGAAGCGATATATTCGCCATTTGCCTGGGGCGCCATCCGGTGCACAACACGATCAATCATCCCGCCGCGATAACGAGTGATGTGATTCCAGAGAATTTCCTCAGCACTTTGCGGCACCGGGAATGGCACACCTTCAACATAGCCTCCCCTCAACCCACTGTTTTTGTCGTTTAATTCAATCTGCGTGGCATTCTCGCGAGTAGCCTCATAAATCGACTGCGGATAAGCGGCGCTACGGCGGGTCGGGTATACATTGATTTTGAAACTTGGGTATTTCGCAATCAGTGCCTGCTGTCCCGGTGATAATTTATCCCTGTATTGCTCAACATTGCTCTGGTCAATGGTGAATAGAATCACATCCTCTGCAAAAGGATTATCCAGCGAATCCGCTTTATCGGCTGGCACAAAACCGCCATTCCACGCCGGTATTGAGCCATCCGCATTGGCGCTTTTTTCAGCGCCCATCCAGGTCAATTCAGTCCCCAGTTTCTGTGCTTCCTGTTCTGATACCTTGGCATGGCCGTTAACCGCCAAGAGCATCAGGCTGAGGGCGCTGAGTTTAAACACGGTCTTTCGGGTTTTATCTAACATCATGCAAGCCACCTGTTAAAACTTCATGCCAACGGTCATGGAAAGAAAATCGCGGTCAGTTTGGGTATTGAACTCGCCACCAAAGAAATCCGTGTAACTCAGACCCGCATTGTAAGTACCGAGGTAATCCAGGTTGACCGATAAAGTGACGGCCTTGCGCCCTTCAACAAACTGACTGCCTGGCGCATAGGAGTAACCGTTAAGATCGTGTTTAAAGGCGACACCCGGCGTGATATTGATGCCTTTAAAAACATTGCTGTACATCAGCTGCGACTTAACCCGGTAACCCCAGGACCAGTCGGTGGTAAAACCATCCAGCGTGCAGTATTCGGCATTCATGTCGTCGTTCTGACAGGCGATCGCTACCCCTTCCTCACCGGAACCATACAGGGCGGAACGACCGTATTTGATCTCACTTTCATCTTCCAGGTCCCCCACATGGATAGCGCCGACTTCCGCGACCACACTCAGACGATCACTGCCCAGAATATCGCTGAATGTCTGGATCATGGTGACCTGCATCTGGGTGACCGGCTTTTTGCGGTAGCTGTCTACCCGCATACCATAAAGTCCTTCGTTACGGGCAACGTTTGGTCCTGAACCGGCGGATGGCAATGTAATATCGAAAATCTCATCCACGATGGGCGATTCGGTATCCAGGAAACCAGTGGCATAGAGGAAGTCTTGACCGTTAATAGCGATGGGCATATCCGGGCGGTGACTGATTTCACCGGAGAGTGACATTCCGAAAGGTCCGCTGGTATTGAAACTCAGACCATACAAACGAATATCTTCGGGGAAAGCTACCAGGTATTCCGGTCCCTGTGCAAAAGGACTACAGGGAGCACCGGGTGGAGGGCAATAGGCAGGATTATTGGTAACGCCATTCAGGAAAAATCCATTACCTGGGCGGTCATCATAATCTGCGGTGATGGCTCCAACATAGGGCAAACGACTGTGATAGTTAATGACGTAGAGTCCAAACTCGGTGTCATTCAACCATTCGGCAAAGTAACGCAGCGCAATTCCCCATTGACCGCTGTCACTAGGCGTATCATCCGCTCGGCGCTGCAACACCATGTTGGCAGTATCTGGCAGAGCTGGATTAACGAGCGACATGTCTTCCTGCTGTTCTTCCGTCAGACCTGATACTGCATAGAGAGGCCCACACCCCGGCGGGATCGCATCAGACTGAGAGAAAAACGTGCCACAACCAGGCAACACCGTGCTTTGCCATTCCAGCTGATAGAAGGCTTCTGCGGACAGATTTTCCGTCAAACCAAACGACGCACTGATCATATTGACGGGTAACAGTGCTTCCTTGAGTTCCACTCCTGGGCGCGTAATAGCATTGGCATCAATCGGGTTAATGACATTAATGCCGCCCTGGATGAAGGTACTCTCTCCCCAGCTCAGTACCTGACGTCCGAAACGGATATCCAGCGGCCGGTCTGCCACCTCGAATTCTCCCCAGACGTAGGCATCCATCAGCGCTACACCGGAGAACTTCGCCAGCGAATCAAAACCGCTGTCGTCAAAATCTTTAAAACGCCCTTTACCGTTTTCCAGTACATCGTCGTACCAGTACTTGGCACTGACGAAGGCACCATAATTTTCGTAATTCAGTGACAGTTCAGTGGAACCCTTGAATATACGGGAGATCGCATCACCACGATCAAAGTTCTGGCGACCATCATTACTATTAATACCACCAGCCCGACCGCCATAGGCCGTTGGCAGCAGGTCCTTGTCCGGTGCTGCCGTACTGTAGCTGGTGCCAATGGAAAGCGTGGTGTTCAGACGGCCCTGGATATCACCATCGGCCAGTTCAAAAGTCAGTGCGTTAACCGGGGAGGATTGCGCGGCGCTCAGACTGATCGCAAGGGCAAGCAGCGTCGTCTGCCCCGTTCGCGGACGGCAAGGGTACTTCATGGAAAGGCTCTCGCTGTTTTCTTTATTGTTATGGCGGGAAGGTGTTACAAAACGTTGTGGCCAAACGACACGCTTCCCTTAGAATAACGACGATAACGGTTCCCGATTTGTCCTGCTGGCCCGCACAGGCCAAGTTTTTGATCTTTTCAGACACAACCCGGTCGTACATGAATAACAACGCAGAGACCCAAACGACTCTCGCAAGCTGGGCACTGGCGATAGAACGAGCCTTGCAGACAGAAGGCGTGGATTCCGCAGGTATCTTTACAGCTGCTGGTATTGACAAGGAGCGCCTGCGTCAACCGGAAGCCCGTATCCCTGTCACCACCATGTGGCGCCTGTGGCGTCAAGCAGTAGCGGCAACCGGTAATGAAGCCATCGGCATCCGGGTGGCGGAAACCATCTTTCCGACCCATCTCAATGCACTGATGTTTGCCCTTCAGGCCAGTAATACCCTGCATGACTGCATAGAACGCATGGTGCGTTATGCCCGCGTGGTGTCCACCATCGGCATGATTTCCATTGAATACGGAGAACAGCAGGTTGCTATACGCATGCGTTCCAGCGAACAACCCGGGCGCCCGTTTCAACCGGTTGACGCTTTAATGGCCGTTGTCGTCAAAGTCATTCGCGACATTCTGGAGCCAGGCGATCACAACTGTATCCGGAGCATTCACCTGTGCCGTCCAGAACCAGACAATCGACGTCTATTTGATCAGTTCTTTGCCTGCCCGATTCTGTTCTCCGCAGAAAACAATGAAATCATTCTGGATGCGGCGGTCATTGAAGCCCCCCTGCCCAGCGCCAACTCGGAGCTGGCTCGGGTCAATGACCAGATCCTGAATGAATACCTGCAGCGCATGAATAATGAAAACACCAGCCTTCGGGTACGCAAGGAAATCATGCGTTTGCTCGGCACGGAGCACCTGAACCAGGAATGCATTGCCTCCTCACTGAACATGAGCGCACGAAACCTGCATCGTAAACTGGCGGATGAAGGCAATTCCTTCAAGGAGCTGCTGGATACGATTCGCCACGAGCTGGCACTGGGCTACCTGGAAGTCTCCAACATAAGTATTGGGGAACTGACGTTTACCTTGGGCTTTGTGGACCAGAGCAGTTTCAGCCGCGCTTTCAAACGCTGGACCGGCATGACACCCAGTCAGTACCGAAAATCCCGGGCATCCGCGTGATGCCCGCCTGCAAAAATGTGTTATTTCCTATTACTGCTGTCCTGAATCTCGATCTTTTGGCTGCGCACATAAAACTCAAGCAGCCCCACAGCCAGAACAATACCCAGAAGAATCGGGAGACTGTGCCACCAGTCAATTTCCAACGTAAAAATATCGGGAAAAATAAACAGCACAATACTCAAGCCAAGTACAGTACTGGCGGAAAGGACTGACAGCCAGGCGACGAATACACCGGGTACACGGAAGGGACGAAACGTATCAGCCTGCGTGCGACGCAACCGTAGAAACACGGCAAAAATAAAATAATACGTTGAGAAGTAGAGCACCATGGAAAATGCAAAGATAGACCAGAACAGGTCATCGGCGGTATCCGCCATGAAACCATAAATAATCAGCAACAGCGTCGACCACAAGCCTGTCTGAAATACCGCACCGGCTGGCTGCCAGGTATGCAGGTTACGTCGTGCAAAAAAACTGGGCATTTCACCATGTTCTGCACCGGCCGCCGCGGCTTCCGAGCCCCCCAACGCCCAAAGACTCATATAACAGACAAACGTCACAACGGTCGCCAGACCGAGCAGGCAGGTCAGAAGTTGCCCAACAAAACTACATCCAAAGATAATCCGAAACGTCTGAACCAGGCCGGATACCAGTCCAAGTTGATCACGGGGAACTGTCGACAACACCGCAAAGGTGCCGCCCGCATGCAGTAACAGTAAAAACAGCATACCGCCAAACAGTCCTATCGGGAGGTCATGCCTGGGATTGCCCACACGGAAAATAAGGTTGGCAATCAACTCTGCACCAATCACAGAGAACACTAATGTGGGCAGATACATAATGGCGTTATCTAACTGGGGGGACAGTGTCTCCACATTCACCGGATTCGCCATCCCTTTGGTGACAGCGTGTTGGATACCACCGACAATCAATGTCGCAACAATCATTAGCCGGGTCACCATGCCAACGGTATTCAGCGCCCGGGTCAGGTCACGGCCACAAATCACCAGCCAGACCGAGACCCAACTGAATACAACGGCAATAATGACATGCCCCCACAACGGCAGTTCCGGATAAAACAGTTCTGCCAATACCCCTGAACTGACGAGAAAGGTTGACGGGTACCACGCTGGGAGATTCAGCCAGTAATACCAGCTAAACCGGGCACCCCAACGAGAACCAAAGGCCAGTGTCACCCAATAATGAATACCATGGGCACTGGGCCAGGTCGTCCCCAGTTCACACAAAATAGCCAGATATGGCAGCAGAAACAGTAAGGCAATCACAGGCCACCAGAAGAACACCGATACGCCCAGGGAGGCCGCTGGCACAAACACCGTCAGCCCCTGAATGGTTGCAACAACCCAGAAGCAAATCTGAAACGCACCCAGTTGGCGAGTCATCACGGCAGCCTCTTTCAGCTGTATTGGCCGATTACTATCCAGCGATAACAGTTCCCTTGTACCCCGTAGTCTTCAGCAATCGCTATCCATTGGAATCATCTGTTTATCGTCTTCATTTCAGTTCGAAGGCGGAGAGTATGGATGATGACAGCATAATTTCCTGTTTTTTCTGCCTAAAAAACGGAATATTTCATTATTGCACTGCGTGAGCCTTTTCAGCTCAGGTATAATCCGGCCATGGCCTACCAACTTCGCCCTTACCAGCAAGACGCTGTCACCAATACCATCCAATATTTCCGCAAGTCCTGCGCACCGGCCGTCATCGTGCTGCCAACTGGTGCCGGTAAAAGCCTTGTCATCAGTGAACTGGGACGTATCGCCAAGGGGCGCGTCCTGGTACTGGCTCACGTTCGCGAACTGGTTGAACAGAACCACGCCAAGTACGAAAGCTATGGGCTGAAAGCCTCCATATTCAGTGCAGGACTTGGGCAGAAAGAGGCTATTGAACAGGTCGTGTTTGGCAGTGTGCAATCTGTTGTCAGGAATCTGGAAGCCTTTTCCGACAGCAACTTCACCCTGCTGATCATCGATGAGTGCCATCGGGTTTCACTGGAAAAAAACAGCAGTTACCACAAGGTGATCCGTCACCTGCAGTCCCACAACCCGAATCTCCGTATTCTCGGACTGACGGCAACCCCCTATCGCCTGGAACTGGGATGGCTGTATCAGTACCACTGCAAGGGTGCTGTCAGAACAGAAGAAGCGCGGCTGTTTCAGGACTGCATTTTTGAGCTGCCTTTATCCCATATGATTCGGGAGGGTTTTCTTACGCCAGCAACATTGCTGGATGCCCCCGTCGCATTTTATGACTTTAGCCGTCTTCCAAGAGATCCTTTCGGACGATACAAAGAAAACGATCTCAATAAACTCTTGCAGGGAAAAGGCCGTGCTACCGCCCAAATCATCAGGCAAGTCATCACGGAAGCGGAAACGCGACAGGGCGTAATGATTTTTGCCGCCACCACGGATCATGCCAGGGAAATTATCCGTTACCTGCCACAGGATGAAGCGGCGCTGATACTGGGAGACACACCGGGTGCAGAACGGGAAAAGCTGATCAGTGCGTTCAAAGACCAACAGCTGAAATACCTGGTCAACGTCGCCGTGCTGACCACCGGTTTTGATGCCCCCCATGTTGACCTTATTGCCATCCTTCGACCTACGGAGTCTGTCAGTCTCTACCAGCAGATCGTCGGCCGAGGGTTGCGCCTGTCGCCCGGCAAGGAAGACTGCCTGGTCATGGATTTTGCCGGCAATCATTTTGATCTGTTCAGCCCGGAAATAGGCTCCGCCAGACCCGATTCCCGTGCAGTGCCAGTCACTATTCCCTGCCCGGCCTGCGGTTTCGATAATCAGTTCTGGGGACTCGTCGACAACGACGGTGACCTGGTTGAGCACTATGGACGCCGCTGCCAGAGTTTTGAAGAATACGACGGCAAACGGGTACGCTGTGACTTCCGTTACCGTTTCAAGGAGTGCGACCAGTGTCAGGCAGAAAACGATATCGCCGCCCGTAAATGCCATGATTGCGGCAAAGCACTGGTTGATCCGGATAAAAAGCTGCGGGAAGCACTGAATCTGCATCACTGCATGGTCATCCGTTGCGCCGGCATGACGATGCTCCCCTCTGTTGACCGTCAGGGTAATGAACGGATTACCATTACCTACTACGACGAAGACGGTGCAGAACTGCAGGAATACTTTCGACTGGATACCCCGGCCCAGCAAGGTGCGTTCTACCACCACTTTGGTAAACACGCATTAATCAATCGGGGAGAAGCGTTTCGTGCATCATCGGTTCAGGCCGTGATAGATCAACAGAAAAAGTTCCGAAAACCGGATTTTGTTATCGCATCCAAAGAAAAAGCCTTTTGGCGCATCCGTGACAAGTTGTTTGATTATGAAGGGCGTTATCGGAGAGCAACCTGCGCCGAATAATACGGGGTTACCTAAAAAACGTAACTCACTGAACAACAGCATAGAATCTGTAAAAAATAAGGCGCTTTAACGCGAAAATGCTGATGCACCAGGACTTATGTCCACTCTGCCGATTCTTTACTCCACTGTTCGAACCCAACCTTCATCTGGTCAATTGTTGGGCGCTGATTCGGCTCTGAAAGAAGCACCTTAGAAAGAAAGTATTCCATGTTTTTTATTTTTAAATGACACCTCTTTATTTTGTCTATTATTACAGGTCTGAATTCCTCCACTTTCGAAAAATCATGATACCTAGTAACACCTTTTTCCGCCTTTTCATCGTTAACAACAAAATCAGCGCCATTATTAATCACCGACACGATAGCACAACCCAATGAATAGATATCCAGCGGCGCACTGTAAGCGTACTCATGTAACATTTCACTCGCACAACAAATCAAAACCCGTTCATAACCACATCTATGATATTTGTCCTTGGTCGACATACCAAAATCCAGGAATTTTATATCAAGCTGATCTACACCGTCACGACGCTTTACTTCAACGACTATATTATTTGGCTTCAGATCCCTATGATATATCCCGCACTGATGCAATGCTTGCACCTTTTCTATCATCTGCAAAACAATCTTAATTCTTGTCACTTGGGCGAGCTGATTGCATGCAATATCTGAAACCCTAAGAAAATTTCTGAGTGTAACGCCATGACTCAACCTCATAAAGATAATACATTGTCTTTGGTATTTTTTATTGTACGTATCAACCCACTCATAAACAGGTATTGCCAAGTCCTTTTCTGCGGCTTCTGATTGCAATCGACATTCTCTTTCAACGCCTGTTACTGTCTCCCGCCATGCGACATTTGCGATTCCTTTTACTTTTTTCGCGACACAAAGGCATGACTCTCCAGTATGAATATTCAATGCAAGTGCAAATTTTACTACACCACTCACCCCCTTCCCAACGTACAAATAATCCTCTTTCAATGCCTTTGACTTACTGTCATGTTGAAAAAAAGAATGAACAACTTTCTCTTCAACGCCAAATTCATACAGTGCCTTTATTGGTAACGAATTAAGCAACTTGAAAATATACTGACCTCTCTTCCGCCTTATATAAGTATGCGACTCACCTGAAACTACTTTACCCAAACGATTCATATGCCATTTTGCACTTCCAAGCACCCTGCCTATCGATTCCTTATTATCAGACAAAGGAGACCTTTCTTGACCATTTCCTCCTCCCATAACCCTACTGCCTTCACCCGCAACATTCATAACTGCCTACCTATATACATCCAACAGAAAGAAAAACAAGAAGCCTCACAGTAACTTCATCCTTGATGAAAAAATTTGACAATACAAACAGACGTATTTCTCAGTAACAGCGCGAAATTAACTAACAAGTTACCAATAAAAACTTAAATCACGAAAACTCATTACAAGGATGTCACAATGAATGACCAGATATTCTCTAATAATTTTGGCTGAGCAGAGGCAACAGGATGAATACCGTCTGGCTGATTCAATGCTGCATCGCCTGCTACACCATCAAGGAAAAATGGCACTAATCCGATATCATGCTGATCAGCGAGTTCACTGAATACACCCTGAAAACGTCGACTGTATACCGGCCCGTAATTAGGCGGAATACGCATCTCGAACAAGAGAACGTCTGCATTCTGTTGCTGCGACAATACAATCATTTGGGAAAGATTGTTCTTCATACCCTTAAGCGGCAAGCCACGTAATCCATCATTGGCACCGAGTTGAAGCAGTACCAGGTCAGGGGTATACGTTTCCAATGCCTCAGGTAACCGGCTTAATCCTCCCGACGTGGTTTCGCCACTGATACTGGCATTCACCACCTGCCACTCAGGATGCGTCCCTGCCAGTTTTTCCTGTAGCAATGCGACCCATCCCTTGCGAGAATCAATGCCATAAGCAGCACTCAGGCTGTCGCCAAAGACCAACAGCGTTTTCTGGTCCGGCAGGGAAGATGCGTGAGCCTGGACAGCCATTACCAGACAACAGATCAATAACAATCCGGAACGGCGCATGCGTGATAACAAACAGGTCAGTGACATCATGGTTGGGGCCCAGTCCCTGTGCAAGCAGGTTGATAATCCGGGTGGCGGACATCTGGCTATCCTCTCCGACGTGACCCTCGAAATCAAGACAGGCGAAACTGTTGCCATTGTCGGGACATCCGGTTCCGGTAAATCAACATTGCTGGGATTACTGGCCGGCCTTGATCAACCCAGTACTGGTAGCGTCACACTGGCGGGGCAATCACTCAGTAACCTGGATGAAGATCAGCGCGCAGTCCTCCGGGCAAAAACGACAGGCTTCGTGTTTCAAAGTTTCCACCTGTTACCTTCACTGACAGCACTTGAGAATGTCATGCTGCCGTTGGAGCTGACCGGTCATGCCGATGCGCGGGCAGCCGCTGAACACTGGCTGGAGCGGGTCGGTCTGGCAGGCCGGATGACGCATTACCCGGCCAAGCTGTCCGGCGGAGAACAGCAGCGCGTCGCCATTGCCAGGGCCTTTGTCGCCAGCCCGCAACTCCTGTTTGCGGATGAACCCACAGGTAACCTGGACCAAAAGACGGGCGCACGTATTTCAGACCTGCTCTTCAGCATGAATGAGGAACAGGGCACCACGCTGGTTCTGGTGACCCACGACCTAACCCTGGCGCAACGTTGCCAGCGGATGCTGACGCTCAGTGGCGGCAGGATGGAGGACGTCGCATGACGCTTTCCTCATTGCTCAGCACCGCCTGGCGACAGACACACCGGGATCTGCGCAGTGGCGAGCTGAACCTGTTGCTGGTTGCTCTGGTGCTGGCGGTGACCGTCAGTACGGCGATCGGTTTATTCGGCGACCGCCTGCAAAAGGGACTTGGACGACAGGTGGCAGCTGTTATCGGTGCCGACCTGCTTGTGCAGGGCTCCCGCCCTGTCGATGCGGTGATTGACCAGAAAGCTTCTGAATCAGGACTCAGGCACAGCCGAACCATTGAGTTTCCGAGTGTCATCCTGGCCGGTGATGAACTGCAGATGATCTCCGCCAAAGGTGTGGAAAACGGCTACCCTCTGCGCGGACAGGTGCGTATCGCTGACCAACCTTTCGGTCCGGACCAGACTACCAATACGATTCCCGTACCGGGTGAAGCCTGGCTGGAACCACGGCTATTCCCCCTGCTGAATATCACTATCGGAGATACCGTCACCCTTGGCGAAAAAGAACTCCGCATCACCCGCGCCATCACCCTGGAAAGTGACCGTGGCAAAGGCTTCTACAGTTTTTCACCCCGCTTACTGTTCAATCTCGCCGATCTGGACGACACCAACCTGATACAACCCGGCAGCCGTGTCGCCTGGCGCAACCTGTATGCCGGCCCCGAAAATGCGCTTGAACCTTTCCGGGTCTGGCTGGCTGATAACCTGCCCAAGGACTACCGACTACTGGACTTAGAAGACAATAGCCGTGGACTTAACCGAAGCCTGACCCGGGTAACCGGCTTTCTGGCACTGGCCAGTCAGCTGGCAGTATTACTGGCAGGAATTGCCATCGCCATGGCGGCGCGCCGTTTTGCCCGACGACGTTATGATACGGTTGCCGTGCTGCGCTGCCTTGGCGCCCGTCGTTCCGACATCCTGACCATGGTGATTCTGCAACTGTTTCTTATCCTCCCGGTTGCCATCCCACCGGCATTGCTGCTGGGCTGGTTCCTATCAGAAGGCACCGTACTGCTATTGCAAGACCTGCTGCCCGCCTGGCTGCCAGCCGCCGGCATTACGCCGATACTGATGGGTGCTGCCACTGGCATGATTGTACTGCTCGGCTTTGCCCTTGCCCCCCTGCTGCGACTCGGTGGCATTACACCGTTGCGGGTGCTGAAGCGTGAACCGGCGCCTGCGCCCGCTTCTGCGTGGATTGTCTACAGTCTGGCGCTGATCAGCCTGGTCAGCCTGTCCTGGTACATGACGGGGAACCTCTCGCTGACCCTGTCCCTGACATTAGGCGCCGCCGCAATATTGCCGCTGACAGGTTTGCTTCTGTCGTTCATTCTCCGCCTGTTCAGCCGTGGCTTTAACCAACGTCAGGTCACGCTGGTCTGGCGCATGGCCATGCGGCGCCTGACCCGGCAGCAATCCCTGGCGCTTGCCCAACTGCTGGCGTTTTCCCTTACCCTGATGGTCATGGCTGTCGCTATGCAGGTGAGGACGGATCTACTGAACCAGTGGCAGGATCAGCTGCCGACTGATGCACCCAACTATTTCAGCCTGAATATCCAGACAACCGATGTTGGTCCTTTGGCTGCTTTCATGAAAGAGCGGGCTATCAGCACCAGCCAGATGTACCCCATTATCCGGGGGCGTCTGACAGCGATTAACGGTCAGCCCCTGAATGAGATACTGGACGAAGAACAGCAACGCCATAATGCGGTCAATCGTGAACTGAATATCACCTGGTCAGATACGTTGCCGGAAACCAACACCCTGATCAGCGGCGATTGGTGGTCACCCGGCGAGGAAGGAGAAGTCTCCGTCGAATCCCACCTGGCAGAACACCTGGATCTTTCCGTTGGGGACACACTGAGCTTCAATTTCGCAGGCCGCCCATTAACCGTCGATGTCACCAGCCTGCGTAAAGTGGAGTGGGAAAATTTCCGCCCCAACTTCTACATGGTCATGCCCAAAGCGACCCTGGAAGACTACCCCGCCACCTGGCTGAACAGCTTCCACCTGCCGCAGGAGCAACGTCGCCAGTTGAACGACATGATTCGGTCATTCCCCGCTCTCACGCTTATTGATATGGATACGGTGATCAACCAGGCAAGGCAGATGATCCAGCAGGGCATACTGGCGCTGGAAGCCATGCTGGTTGTGCTGTTCCTGGCCGGATTACTGGTGCTATGGGCCAGCATAGAAACGACACTGGATGAACGCATCAAGGAAAGTGCCCTGCTTCGCGCCCTGGGCACCCAGGGCCTACAGCTGCAGCGTCTTCAAATGGGAGAATTCCTGTTACTTGGCAGTTTGTCCGGACTACTGGCAGCCATCGGCGCAGAACTCTGCACCTGGCTGGTGTTTACCCGGGTACTGGAACTGTCATGGACGCCAACGCCATTACTCTGGCTGTTGCTCCCACTGTCGGGTGCAATCCTGATAGGTGCAGCCGGTTACCTGGGCACCTTACGAGTTGTGCGCACTTCTCCACTGCGCCTGTTGCGGGAAGGACTCTGATCGGTGTGAACGCCGGCAGTTTAAAACACTGCCGGCGTCGTTTTAACTCAGGATTGCCCTGTCGAATTCCGGATTAACTGGTAATAAATCTTCACGGCCTGCAGGTAGCTCTCAACCGATACCCGCTCATCCGTGCCATGAATACCTTTCAATTCCTTCGGCCCCAGTGTGACACCCATGAAACGGTAACTACTGTCCGTCAACGCATCAAAGTGTCGTGCATCGGTTGCCGCAATCACAATCCTGGGTGCAATACGCAGTGACGGATCGGCAATCACCTCGTGGATACTCCGCTCAAGCTGCTGGTAGCCAAAGCTGTCCGTCGGCGATACCCGGGATGGATTACTGCCAAAGCCATAGTTCTCCAGCGTAATGCTGTCGTCGTCAATGACCTCCCTGACCCGTTCCGTGACAGTCTCCACGGTTTCGCCGGGCAGAATCCGGAAATTCACCACGGCACTGGGATTGAGCGGCAATACATTATCCTTAACGCTGCCACTGAGCATGGTCGGTGCGGTTGTCGTACGCATACCGGCCATCAGCGCCGGGACATCGGGTACCAGGCCATCAGCAAACGGTTCAAATAGCCAGCGATTGGCAAACAGCATACGCTGCACAAACGGGACGTCCGGCCCAAGCTGTTGAATAAAATCTGCCGTATATTGCAAATTAATGGGGAAAGGATCTTCTTCCAGCCGGGAGAGAGCTTTTGCCAACCGGCCAATCGCCGTTTCAGAAGGCGGCTGTGACGAGTGACCACCGCCGCCTTTTGCTGTCAGCTTGAGTGACAGGTAGCCTTTTTCACCTGGTCCGATAACTGCCACCAGCCCTTCAATACCGGGCACAACGCCTTTGGTGACAACACCACCCTCATCCAGAACATATTCAAAAAACAAACCCCGCTTTTGCAGCAACGAGGCAATGGTCACAGCGCCTTTCTGCCCACCAATCTCCTCATCATGGCCAAAGGCGAGGAATACACTGCGCTCCGGTTGATAACCTTCTGCCAGCAACTTTTCCGTCGCTTCCAGAATGCCCAGCACACCGGATTTGTCATCCACCGTACCGCGCCCCCAGATGTAGCCATCCGCCACTTTTCCTTCAAAGGGCGGCCATGTCCATGAGTCTTCCGTTCCGGGAATCACTGGCACCACATCCATATGCGACATCAGCAGAATAGGTTGAAGTTTTTCGTCCTTCCCCTGCCACTCCATAAGCAGGCTGTAGTCATTGATCTGTTGAACCTTCAGCTGACTATAAACCCGGGGAAAGCTCTCGCGCAGGAAGTGATTGAATGCAGCAAACGCCTCGGCATCAAAAGCCTTACCACCATGGGAAATCGTCGGAAACTGAATTGCCTGCGACAACCGACTGACAACGGATGTCTCATCCAGTGAGACATCTACACCTGGAATGCCGTCTTGTGACGTTTCGGAATCGGTATATAGAAAGGTTCTGACCACTATGACAGTGATCAGCAATGAAAACAGGACAGCCAAACCTGTAACGCTTTTTTTCATTATTATCATTCTCTGTCGTTATCATCCGTCTGCACTCTAACGGAAGAGCAACCATAATTTAAGCCGTTTTATGTAATGCCCCGAGCTCCCGCTTCTCGCATTATTCAATAGAGGAACCCGGCTTATGCGTTGTACCTTCCAAAGAACGACACACGTCCTACACCAACATCTGTGCATGGCAATAATGCCCCCTTTACTGCTGCTGATGTTGGCTTCAATGATTTCCCATGCAGCAACTGCTGAACATTCAGGCACGACACCAGATACCAATGCATCGCGAATCAATCACTACTATCTGGTCACCTGGGATCCTAAATCCGTTGCTAACCGCAAGGCTTTCGATGAGCGCTTGTCAGAGCAAGCAGGCAGCCTGCTCAAACTTTGGAAGGCAGGAAAGATTGAAAATGTCTACCTGGATCCCAAGCCAACAGACCGAGAAGGCAAACATATCCCTGAATCCGCGAGTTCACAGCTAAGAAATCGGCCTGAAAACCCCAGAGCCCAAGTCTTTTCGTATAAAATCCCCTGATTCTG
>NZ_BAABFL010000469.1:0-51618 GCF_039540975.1 Kistimonas scapharcae | reverse complement strand
TTTTGCCTGAAGAGCACAGGGGACGCTCTCTTCATTCAATTTAGCCTTACTTCTTCAGATCGTTAAGCGGGAGTTAAGGTGATTCTGGATAACCGAACCCTCATGGAACTGACATTCCTTGGCACCTCTGCCGGGGTACCCACCCGACACCGTAATGTCACAGCGCTGGCCCTGCAGCCTGAACAAGCGCGCCCCTGGATTCTGGTTGATTGCGGTGAAGGCACTCAGCATCGCTTACTACGCTGCCCACTCTCGGTGGCTAAACTCGGCCTTATTCTGATCACGCACCTGCACGGTGATCATTGCTATGGCCTGCCCGGGCTGCTGGCCAGTCGCGCCATGGCCACACTCGCTCGCGAGCATCAGTCACTGACACTGATCGGCCCAAAAGGCCTGAAGGCCATGCTTGAAGCCATCATGCATTACTCGCAGCTGTCACTGAATTTCCCCCTGGAGATTATTGAGCTGCCTGAACATGGCGGTGAGCATCACTGGCATAACCATGGGATTGAGGCCATTCCTCTTAAGCACAATATCACCAGCTTTGCCTACCAAATCAAAGAGCCTGATTTTCCGGGTTCATTTGACAAGTTACTGGCTATTGCCGATGGCATTCCGGAAGGACCGGTTTATGGTAGGTTAAAACAACGTGACAGCTTCGTGCTCAACGATGGCCGGTTTGTTAACGGTGCCGACTACTGCCGGCCCGATATGCCAGGCAGAACCGTCATCATCGCGGGTGATAACGAGCAACCGGCATTACTGGAGCCTTATCTCTCGAACTGTCAACTGCTGGTGCACGAAGCAACGTATACTGAATCAGTATTCAATCAGCTGACTGTCAGGGTTCAGCACTCGACAGCAGCCTCCGTTGGGTCAAGCTCCACCAAAGCGGGATTAAAAAACCTTATACTGACGCATTTCAGCCCACGCTATGCCAATAGTGACAAGGTTCATGACAAACATTCACTGGATGAGATACGCTTGGAGGCTGAGCAATATTTTAAAAACACGCTCTTTCTTGCCAATGATTTTGATCAGTATGTGTTAACACGTAAAGGCATTCTCCAACCTAAAGTATAAATACCATGGTCGACCAACAATGGTTCACGGAGCCAGACAACTGACAGTTATAGCAAGGACGTATCAATATCAGATAAATCGTCATCCTCTAGATCAACAACCGCTGATGATGTTTCATGCACAGAGGAAGAGCTGAGTTCCACAGGCATGACTGACTTACCCCTGTCACGAACCTCAACCGCCATATTGAAATAATGAGGAAATTGACGCCACGGTATAAACTGAATGCCATCGTCACCCTGTCGCCAACCCAATGATTGCCCGTCGGACAATTGCACCTCACCGTTATTGTTAATCTTTGCCCCATACGGATCCCTGATCAATACACCATCTTCGCCATCACAGCGTGCAGCTCCCAAGACTGCGACCGCATGATTAGCGATTATGCCGCTGGGCAATGCATTAAAGGTATTTCTTAACGAAAGATCACGCGCCAGAGCCACAGGACGCCCTTCTGCGACGGCCTGTTTTAACCGATTAATTTCACTTCAATAAACTCATCCACCCATGCAACAACAGCTCCCCCAGCAGCATCGCTCCCAACACCAATAGGCGGCAAATAGCTCAACCCCTCAAATACGTTGATATAATCAAGAACATTTTGTTTGCGATCGGATAGCAGCTGCGGCTTTGCAGCTTCCGCATTTATTCTCGCTACACTGTCTGCACTCCTTTCGTCTTCATTGATTTGGGACAGCATCAATAAACGAAGACCATGTACCGCCTTTTCAAAAATTCCGGGCCATACCACGTTGCTGGCATTATTAAACGAATAGACATCATGCCCACTCGGGGTGAGCGGCCTGTCCTTCGACACAACAATTGAAACGGGTTTACATGTATAGGTATTCCACAGCCTGACGGTAACCGTATTATCACCATTGTCCTTAAATAAGGTTTCAAACCGTTCCCGGCCATTTCTGGTTCGACAATAGGCAAGTGCAGCACTCAGGATACAACATGTATCACGACTGTCTGACTGCACGACATCTCGCTGATTTGGCAACCCCTGCTCCCTTGCATCAAATAAAGGCTTCTCACTCTGATCAACATAGCGACAATCGTTGCTATTGAACCCCAGAGAGTCCACTAGCATCGCGTCTGATACCAATACGTGCTTGGCATTAGTCGGCTGAATCGGCGGATCCTGCCGATCAACCACTGGGACAGTCATATACACACGTGTCGGAAGAAACAGGCGGATGACACGAGAAATAAAACGAAAAAAACGGTATCGGTTAAAAAAGGCATCTCCCTTACTAAGGTTGTCACGCATGTGCGTCAGTCGCTGTTCCTGAAAATAAGATTCAGCTGTTCCGACAACTCTCAGCTCATACTGCCTGAGTCGTGCCTTCAGGTGTGCACGTTCCTGATCCGACTGCACGGAATAAAGAGCTTTAGGGCCGTGGTGGGAGACAATTGATGCCATACATAAACCATAAATGAGTGTGCTTACTGTATTAGACGTCGATATACGGAATGGGTTCAGGCAATGTTTCTGTCAACCGAGCAGAGTATTACCGACATTAGTCGCAGGTATCTGGCCTTTTTCCATTAAAGTCTTATAATCCGGCACCTTAACGGTGGCTTGTCGTACATACTGCCTTTTAGATGCGTGGGAACACCCGACATAGGGGACCGCGACAATAAGCATATAACCAAATATGCTTGATCAGATAACCAACCGCTATTGTATGGAATAACGCCCTGCCGGATAATAGACCGCCTCAGGCGCGGGTCGCCATATAATAAAGTGCGCTGTTACCAGGATGTGCGTTGTAGGCACTATAACGCAGTGGTAAACAGCGCTTATTGCAGACCCGGTGTTATAACACCGGCTGCCTTGCAGCTATCGGTGAGAGTCATGACCGAAACCCTGACCCAGCTAGCGCTGATCCTGTTAAGCGCAATACTGGTCAATAACTTTGTCCTTGTGCAGTTTCTCGGGCTTTGTCCGTTTATGGGGGTTTCCAACAAGCTGGAAACGGCCATGGGCATGTCGATGGCCACTACCTTTGTGCTGACCCTCGCGTCCATCTGCAGTTACATCACCTACGAATACATTCTGATCCCACTGGGGCTGGAGTTTCTGAAAACCCTGTCGTTCATCCTGGTTATTGCCGTTGTCGTGCAATTTACCGAAATGGTGGTACGAAAGGTCAGTCCGCTCCTCTACCGGGTCCTGGGCGTGTTCCTGCCGTTGATCACCAGCAACTGTGCCGTACTCGGTGTTGCCCTGTTGAACAGCAACCGTATGCATAGCAGTTTTGTGGACTCGGCTACCTATGGTTTCGGCGCAGCCATCGGATTCTCCCTGGTACTGGTTTTGTTTGCTGCCATGCGTGAACGGATCGCCGTCGCAGACGTACCGGTTCCCTTCCGCGGCGCAGCCATTGGTATGATTACCGCCGGCCTGATGTCCCTGGCCTTCATGGGCTTTACCGGTCTGATCAAGCTGTAAGGGGGCGTTGTTGGATATCATCATTACCGCGATTCTCGCCCTGCTGGTGCTGACCCTTATTTTTGGCGCACTGCTGGGATTTGCCTCCGAAAAATTCAAGGTAGAAGGCGATCCGATTGTTGACCAGATCAACGAGCTGCTGCCGCAAACTCAGTGTGGTCAGTGTGGCCACCCAGGCTGCCGTCCCTACGCCGAAGCGATTGCTAACGGTGAAGCCATCAACCACTGTCCGCCGGGAGGCCAGAGCACCATTAACGCACTGGCCGATCTGCTGGATGTCGAAGCCGTTCCCCTGGATGGCGAACATGGCACCGAAAAGCCGCCCATGGTCGCTTATATCCGGGAAGACGAATGTATCGGCTGCACCAAGTGCATCCAGGCCTGTCCCGTGGACGCCATCCTTGGCGCCGCGAAGCAAATGCACACCGTCATCGTCAATGAGTGCACTGGGTGTGACCTCTGTGTCGAACCCTGCCCTGTAGACTGTATCGATATGGTACCGCTTGAAGTGACAACAAAAAGCTGGGCATGGAGCCTGCCAGTGCCACCGGAACAACTGATCGCCACTGACCGCCGGCCCGCGTCCGGACCGGGGGATCAGGCTGCATGAGTAACCTGATCACTATTCACGAATTCCCGGGTGGCGTTCATCCACCGGAAAACAAGCAGCAATCAACCGGGACAGCAATCGCTACGCCACCGCTGTCTGCAGAGTATGTATTGCCCCTGAACCAGCACTCAGGCTCACCGGCCCAGGTGCTGGTCAAGGTCGGCGACAGTGTATTGAAAGGGCAGTTGCTGGCCCGTGCCAGCGGCTTTGTCAGTGCACCGGTGCATGCGCCGACCTCTGGCACCATCACGGCGATTGAAGCCCGTAAAGTCCCCCACCCTTCCGGGCTGACCGAAACCTGTATCGTGCTGGCCAGTGATGGTGAAGACCGCTGGTGCGAACTGTTCCCCGAGCCCGATTATACGACGATAGACCATCAGGCTCTGATTCGGCGTATCTACGACGCGGGCATTGTCGGGCTGGGTGGCGCGGGCTTCCCTGCTGCGGTAAAAATGGCGTCACGCAACGAAGACAAAATCCATACCCTGGTCGTCAACGGCGCCGAGTGTGAACCCTATATCACCGCTGATGACATGCTGATGCGTGAACGTGCTGATCGCATTGTCAGCGGTATTGATATCCTCTGCCACCTGCTGCATCCGGAACAGGTGCTTATTGGCATTGAAGACAATAAGCCTGACGCTGCAAGGGCAATGGAACACGCCTGTAGGGACCGTGCTTACCAGGTCGTTACCGTGCCCACCAAATACCCGTCCGGCGACGCCCAACGACTGATCTACCTGTTAACCGGGAAGGAAGTGCCCAGCGATGCACGCTCAGTTGACATCGGCATTCTCTGCTACAACACTGGCACGATTGCTGCGATCCATGATGCCATTATTCTGGGCAGGCCATTGATTTCCCGGATCACAACCCTGACAGGGGATGCACTGGCACAACCTCAAAACGTTGAGGCACTCATCGGCACCCCGGCCAACGATCTATTGGCCTTTGCCGGTCTCAGGCAGGATTCGATGAACAACCTGATCCTTGGGGGACCCATGATGGGGTTCACCCTGGACAGCACCGATATTCCTGTCATTAAAACCACTAACTGTCTGATTGCCGGTACGGCGCAGGAGTTTCCGCCCGCCCCCCCTGCCCGTGCCTGCATACGCTGCGGAGACTGTGCCGTCGCCTGCCCGGTGTCTCTGTTGCCACAGCAACTCTACTGGCATGCAAAGGCCGCGAATAATGATCAACTGCAACACCATAACCTGTTTGACTGCATAGAATGTGGCGCCTGTTCCTATGTCTGTCCCAGCAACATTCCGCTGGTACAGTATTTCCGCGCTGGCAAGGATGAGATCCGGCTGCAACAGGCGAAACACGAAAAAGCCGAACAGTCAAAACGTCGTTTTGAAAATCGTCAGCAACGCCTGGAACGCATCGCGGCAGAAAAAGAAGCGAAGCGCAAAGCCAACGCTGAGCGAGCCGCCCAGCTTAAGGCGGCACGGGAAGCAGAAAAATCAGTCCCCAGCAAGCCGTCTGAAACAGCCGATGAGGGCAAACAGGATGCCATTCAGGCAGCCATTGAACGGGCAAAAGCACGCAAACAGGCAGCGGCCGGACAACCCACGACCGAGCCTGTGCGCAAGGCGCGCCCAATACTGAACCCCAGGCAGAAAGAGCTGAAGATACAGCTCTCCATGGTCAATGCCCAACTGAAGAAGACTGAGCGGACGTTCGCCCAGCTGGACGAGAGCGATGCAGAAGCAGCCACTAAACTTCAAGTGGACATTGCTCGCCTGCGTGAACAGCAGGTACAACTCCAGCAGGATTTTGACAGGGCAGGTGACACCACTGAGCCAGTTAGCACACCCAGCTCACAACCAGCCCAGCCACAAAAAACGACCAAACCAGACCTGAGTGATGACCAGAAGAAACTGAAAATCGAGCTGGCGATGGCGCGTGCCGAGCTGCGCAAGGCGGAACGGGCGCTGGCAGAAGCACTCGAAATTGACAACGACCAGACCGAAGCTCTCAAAGTCAAAGTCGAAAATTGTCGTCAAACCCTGGCCGAGCGTGAGCAGGCGGTCGCTGAATCGACTGACAACAGTTCACCTGCGCCCACCCAGGAAAAACCAGCCAAGCCTAAACGGGCACCGTTAAGTGATGCGGCCAAAAAATACAAGATTGAGAGCGCCATGGCATGGGCCATGGTCAAGAAAGCACGCCGAGCATTGGACAGTGCCTCTGCCGATGACGATATGACCGTCCTCGAACAGGCGCTGAATACGGCTGAAGCCGAGGCACAACAGGCTGATAATGCCCTGGCGGCCTGCCTGGCACAGGAAGCCGCGCAGTCTACAGCCTCCAACGAACAGCCGAAGGAATGACCATGGCGCTTATACGACAAACGTCACCCCATACCCTCGGCGCCAACCGGACGCCTAACATCATGCTATGGGTGCTGGTTGCCAGCCTGCCCGGTCTGCTGGCCCTGTCCGGATTCTTTGGCTGGGGCACGTTGATCAATGTCGTCTGGTGCTCGCTGATCGCCCTCGCGGCTGAAGCGGCAGTACTTATCCTGCGCAAACGTCCCCTGTCGTTCTATCTGAAAGACGGTTCCGCACTAGTCACAGCCCTGCTGCTGGCATTGGCGCTACCCCCGTTCGCCCCCTGGTGGCTCACACTGACCGGTACGGTATTTGCCATTCTGATTGGTAAGCAACTATACGGTGGCATGGGCTATAACCCGTTCAACCCGGCCATGCTGGGCTACGTGCTTCTGTTGATCTCCTTCCCTCAGGAAATGACCAGCTGGGCCCCTCCGACGGGGATTGAAGGGCATCCGGCCATTACCAGTTTCGGCGATGCCTTCAGGGCTATTTTCACACCGTCCAGCAGTACGCTGGCAATTGACGGCTGGACCCTGGCGACCCCACTGGATATCGTGCGCGAAAACCGCTCACTGACCATGCCAGAGTTGTGGGAAAGCAACCCCCAACTGGAGGGGATGACCGGTATCGGCTGGTTCTGGGTCAACCTGGCGTTTCTGGTTGGCGGCCTGGTGTTGCTGTACCGGAAAATCATCACCTGGCACGCACCCGCAGGTATGCTGGCTGGCCTGTTCGTGATGTCACTGGTGTTCTGGGGAGGATCAGGCTCCGAATCACACGGATCCCCCCTGCTCCATCTCTTTTCCGGCGCAACCATGCTGGGGGCCTTTTTCATCATTACTGATCCGGTCAGCGGCGCAACCTCGGCCAAGGGACGGTTTATTTTCGGCCTGGGCGTTGGGTTGATCACGTATATCATTCGAGCCTGGGGTGGTTACCCTGACGGTGTCGCCTTTGCCACACTGCTGATGAACATGGCTGCCCCCACTATCGACTACTACACCCAACCCCGTACCTACGGACACAAAAAACCGAAACGGGGGCTGGCGAAGTCTGAATAACCATGACTGCACTCTTTCGAACCATCAATAAAAACAGTCTGACGCTGGGTCTGTTTGCAGTACTGACGACCGGCCTCGTGGCATTGACCTGGTACGCCACGCGCGACCAGATTGCCAGCCAGGTACGCGCCAGCGAAGAAAAAGCGCTACACGAGGTGCTGCCCCAGTCGACCTTTGACAACAGCCTGCTCGATACCCGTGTCATACTGCCGGAACCCGAGCGACTGGGTTCCTACGCGCAACCGCCTGAGGCGTATATCGCCTTTCAGGGCGATACACCGTCAGCCATCATCCTGCCGGTCGTCGCACCTGACGGTTACAGTGGCCGAATCAACCTGCTGGTCGGTATTTATGCCGACGGGCGGATAGCCGGCGTGCGGGTCATTACCCACAAGGAAACCCCCGGCCTGGGTGACAGCATTGACACCCGCATTTCTGACTGGATTCTGGGTTTTAATGGCAAGTCCATCAATAATCCTGCCGGGGAAGGCTGGGCCGTGCGCAAGGATGGCGGTGAGTTTGACCAGTTTACCGGCGCAACCATCACCCCCCGCGCAGTTGTTGCGGCCGTTCGCCGTAGCCTGGACTATTTTGCTGAATACCATAGCGCCCTGTTCACCAACGGGCTTCAACGCCTGAAGGAGTCACCCCATGGCCAGCTCTGATCCACGCCACATAGCCCTGGAAGGCCTGTGGAAAAACAACCCGGCACTGGTGCAGCTGCTGGGTTTGTGCCCGTTGCTCGGTGTCTCCAATAGTGTGGTGAACGCACTGGGCCTTGGTATCGCAACGATTGCAGTTCTGACCTTTTCCAACATCGCGGTCTCCCTGTTCAGACGACAGATGACTGAAGCAATCCGTCTGCCGGTTTTCGTGATGGTGATTGCCTCGCTGACCACCTGCGTTGAACTGCTGATGCAGGCGTATACCTATGAGTTGTACAAAATACTGGGGATTTTTATCCCACTGATTGTCACCAATTGCATCATTCTTGGTCGTGCGGATGCCTACGCGTCAAAACACGCTATCGCACCAGCGGCATTGGACGGCTTCATGATGGGTACCGGTTTTACGCTGGTGCTGGTCTTGCTGGGCGGTTTACGGGAACTGGTTGGACAGGGCACGCTCTTTGCCAACATGCACCTGTTGTTTGGACCGGTTGCTGAGAGCTGGCAAATGATAGTCATACCCGACTACAAGAAATTCCTGTTTGCGATTCTGCCACCGGGCGCCTTTGTCTTCATGGGTTTTCTGATCGCCCTGAAAAACCTGATGGATAGCCGTATTCATCGTTGGCAGTCAGCCAGAAAGGTAGAAAACGTAGCGGGTAGTAAGCGTGTGCGAGTTACCGGAACAATACAATAAGCTGGCAAAACCGGCTTAGACATAAGTTAAACAATATCAATGACTGTCGCATTGGTATTCTTAAAACATTCTACAAAGAATGCAACTTATTACTAAGCCGTATCACCGCTGTCATTATCAAAATCTTATTGTTCATTGTCTTTATGTACGTACAGCACTCATTGGCATTAGCAGCAACAAACAGCAGACCGTAGCTGTGACCAGAAGCTATCATTATATGCGTTGCCAGTAACTCGTCGGTAATTTGCTTTCAATTCATCAATTTCACGATCGTACTCAGCATTACGCTCTCGCCGTTGCCTTATTTTATCGCCAAAACCAAAGCAAGTATAATAACCTTGATGGGTCATTGTTCTACCATCTCGCTCATAAAAAGGCCCCAGACACTTCCAACAATAATGATGCTTACATGTTTTACAGCTCATATGATTACAGCCAACAATTCTTTCCGTCATGGTCTTACACTGGGGGCATCTTTTCCATCGACCCAAGTTTCTCTTATAGTAGCGTCTGGCCTCAATCTCTTCCCGTGTTACTCGCGTTGGGCCATTGGGGCAGTTATGATCATACGATGCCTCCGCTGAACAAAGCGCACAATACAATTTTATTTTTCCATCTCTATGGTACAGCCGGTTAGCACATTGATATAACCGCATATGCTTATCGATGACAGTACCAAAGTCGCATTGGGGCTCCATACATAAAATCCCTCTGCCATCAGAGTGCTCTTCGGTTAGCTTCATACCTAGCTTTTGATGAAACTTTCTAAACATCGCAGCAGTATCCGAATTCTCCGGGAGCTTGTTTTCAACCGGTCCGGTTAGAATACGACCATCACAGACCATAGGACAGGGTAACGTCATACCATGTTTAAGCCATGCATCAAACTCACCGGCCTTTTCTCCAAACCACTGATCCATACATCCAACACAAAGAGCGACCCTTTTCCCTTCTCTGGCACTACAGCATCCGAGTTCGATCTCACCGTCGTCTGCATAACACAGATCACAAAGAGGTTTGTCATCAGATTCTATACCGTCAGGTTCATCTGATGCGTCAGGAGCTGTCATTTTCTTAGATGCACGTACAGGTACAGAGGCATGTGATTCAAGACTACTGTCCGGACTTCGGCTTGTAGAGCGCCTGATCAGATGGTGGACGCCAGCACTGCCCAACATACTCAATTGCATTCCTTCTGCAAGCGCTTGTGCTTGCACCCAATCACCTCGCTGAATATAACTAACAATCGATAGGTATCTGAGATCCGTGTGAACGTTAGGGTTTTCGTGATATTTCTCTATAACCTCAATAACTTGAGTCTGCTGCACTTCATGATCATCAAGGTTATCGAGCAAGGCATGCGCGAGTTCTTCAATAGGGCTCAGATCACGGCCCAAGGAGTGGAAACGACTTAAGGATGCTGGACCATTGGAATCCAAACTACTCGGCCCGTAGGAACTTTCAAGATCCCTTCGACGTTGCTGCGACCTGGGAAGCTCCAACGCATCGACTCTATCGTCGCGTTGTTGTGGCCGCCGACGTCGGACTCCCCAAACCTCCATATCTGAGTCATCATCTTCCCACCATCGCCTGGAGTCATCACGACCTCCTCCCTCAAACCCCGGATTCTGAAGACCCAAACCAGAGGGTATTGCAGTAGGCATCTCGCGGCTTGACGCTTCCTTTTCCCTCTCATACATTTCAACAACAGTATGATATGTCTGAATAGCTTCTATATGCCTTGGCTCGAGACGTCTCTCGCCTTTATGAACGAGAATAAAATGAATAGCTGGCGATATTAACGCTTTAGTCTGCTCAGGAAATGGAAAGTCATATGTCTTAAAAATATCATTAACGTAAGCTTCGGGGTTCGCTACGTCTGTGGGCAAAAGCCCTAACATCAGTTCATATGCCCGTTTGACTGATTCTTTTGTATTCTTATTTATACACCATAAGAACTCTTCATACGGGGGCGCCATTTCGGTGCTCTTGCCCACGACGGGACCGGCTGCAGACGATGGGTCATAACCACCTACCGCTCCCTGCAACGACTCACCTGACAGCTCATCGTCATCGCCTAAGGCATTGGGTTCAAGATCCTCCGGTATTCCTTCATGCATCCAGACTTCCAGGTAGGCCAGCGCTTCCAAACACGCTTGACGCGCGAAGCCTTCCCCACCCGGAATATGGTTGCGGGCATACGCCTCTCCACCTTGCCTTACCAGCTGAGCATAGTCCGCTCCCCCCTGCATCCGGGCCCAAATACCATTGGTCTTCTCGGCAATAGCCGGCGACATTCTCCCATGAGCCTGTTCCACAGACGGCTCTATTCGTCCCTGATGACGAATAACCTCTTTAAGAAAATCCACTGCCGAATTTTGCCCATGATATTGACAATGCAAAACATCATAAAATCGTTCTTCAAGCGTCCTGGAGACTGAGACTTGCTCCCACCATCCGCCCAGCGCTGCAACCCGCCTGTCTGCAATTGCGATACAAGGGCAAAAGCACTGACATAACCCCTGAAAAAAGCGCTTGATAGCATGGCCAATAGCCTTTAAACACCGCAGAAAGGGATTTTCAGCGAGGTTTTGTGGATCCACGACTGTATGTGTAATTTGACGACCATCATGCACGAAAGATACAGACATTTATTCTATCTCTTTGTTAAGTTCACCCCGGAAATATTCAGACAATAGAACACTGAAAAACCGGAAACACTAACAAAGCCATCAGCAATACTAACTATCGTGCCTGACCTCCGCCTGAATCGCCTACCTGCCAATAGGCTCCCCCCTGAAATCTGCGTCAAATGCCTAATTACATAAGGGATGTTTTCATACCATCATTAGACTTCGGTACACACCTGTACTGATCAGGTGAGAACCACAACACAATCCGTACAGTATCGGAGCACCAAGGTTCATGATCTACGTACAACCCGGCCATGAAGGCGCACTGGCTCACTTCAAGCCCCGCTACGACAACTTCATCGGGGGCGAGTGGGTCGCACCGCTCGAAGGCCGCTACTTCACCAATCACTCGCCACTGACCGGCGAGCACATCTGTGAAGTGGCCCGCTCCAGCGCCGCCGACGTCGAACTGGCACTGGACCACGCCCACAAGGCCCGCGTCAGCTGGGCGAAGACCTCCACTACCGAACGTTCCAACATCCTGCTGCGCATTGCAGACCGCCTGGAGCAGAACCTTGAAATGCTGGCCGTGGCTGAAACCTGGGAAAACGGCAAGCCGATCCGTGAAACCCTGAATGCCGATTTGCCCCTGGTGGTTGACCATTTCCGTTATTTCGCCGGCTGTATCCGCGCCCAGGAAGGCACCATCGGCGAAATCGACGCCAACACCACCTCCTACCATTTCCACGAGCCGATCGGCGTTGTCGGCCAGATCATTCCCTGGAACTTCCCGCTGCTGATGGCGGCCTGGAAACTGGCGCCGGCCCTGGCCGCCGGCTGCTGCGTGGTGATGAAGCCCGCCAGCCAGACCCCGGCATCCATCCTGATGCTGGTCGACCTGATTGCCGACCTGCTACCCGCGGGTGTTGTCAACGTGGTCAGCGGTTTCGGCGGCGAGGCCGGTGAAGTGCTGGCCACCAGCAAGCGTATCGCCAAGTTGGCCTTTACCGGCTCCACCCCGGTCGGTTCCCACATGATGCACTGTGCGGCGGAATCCATCATTCCCTGCACCGTCGAATTGGGCGGCAAATCCCCGAATGTCTTCTTTGCGGATATCCTTCAGCAGGAAGAGGACTACATCAGCAAGGCCGTCGAAGGCATGCTGATGGCGTTCCTGAACCAGGGCGAGATCTGCAGCTGCCCGTCCCGCGCATTAGTGCAGGAGTCCATGTACGACGAATTCATGGAAAAGGTGCTGGAACGCGCCCGCCAGATCAAAATGGGCAATCCGCTGGATACCGACACCATGATCGGTGCCCAGGCCAGCCAGAACCAGCTGGACAAGATCCTTGGCTACATGAAGATCGGCCAGGAAGAAGGCGCTACCTGCCTGCTGGGCGGTGACCGCGCCCAGTTGGATGGTGCGCTTGCAAACGGCTACTACGTCCAGCCAACCATCCTGAAGGGTAACAACGGCATGCGAATCTTCCAGGAGGAGATCTTCGGTCCTGTGTTGTCCGTTGCCACCTTCAAGGATGAGCAGGAAGCCCTCGCCATTGCCAACGATACCCAGTTCGGTCTTGGCGCCGGTGTCTGGACCCGCGACATGAACCGTGCACAGCGTATGGGCCGCGGTATTGAAGCCGGTCGTGTCTGGATCAACTGCTACCACCTCTACCCGGCACACGCTGCCTTTGGCGGTTACAAGCAATCGGGTGTGGGTCGTGAAACCCACCGGATGATCCTGGATCACTACCAGCAGACCAAGAACATGCTGGTCAGCTACGATAGCTCCCCGCTCGGCTTCTTCTAAGCCCTGCCAAACCCGGCTGGAGTAACCAGCCGGGACTCTAGATGTCAGTAAAATTGATTACCGCCGACAGCACCCACATTCCACTGCCTGTCATGCTATGATGCCGCCGTTTGATGAGAATCTAAGGCATCATAAATGAACAAGGAAAAACGCAGGCTGATCTTTGAACGTCTACGTGAGAATAATCCGCACCCTACCACCGAGCTGGAATACACGACGCCGTTTGAACTGCTGATCGCCGTGATACTGTCAGCCCAGGCCACCGATGTTGGTGTCAACAAGGCAACCCGTAAACTCTATCCCGTGGCGAATACACCGGAAACCATCTACGCCCTAGGCGTTGATGGCCTGAAGGAATACATAAAAACCATCGGTCTGTTTAACAGCAAGGCAGAGAATGTCATCAAAACCTGCCGGATGCTGATCGACAAACATAACAGCGTCGTTCCGGATAACCGGGAGGACCTGGAAGCACTCCCTGGTGTTGGCCGCAAAACCGCCAATGTCATCCTCAATACCGCCTTTGGTCAGCCAGCCATGGCGGTGGATACCCATATTTTCCGGGTTTCCAACCGCACCGGCATCGCCCCGGGCAAAAATGTGCTGGAAGTCGAAAAGCGTTTGCTCCGACTGGTACCCAAGGAATTCCTGATTGATGCGCATCACTGGCTGATTTTGCATGGTCGTTATGTCTGCAAGGCTCGCAACCCCCAGTGTGGCTCCTGCATCATTGAGGATCTGTGTGAATACCGGGACAAAACAGAATAGTGGTACCTGGTTGGCTACCGTCGTTTGGTAGCAGCACTGACCGGTTTGAAAGGAATGACAACACATAGGGTGGAAACATTCTGCTAAGATAGCGTCTCTTTAATAATCACAACAGTTTTACCGGAAGCACCAATGGAGTCACATTCGCCTACTGTCACACTTGCCTGTGACCTGATTTCGCGCCCCTCAGTCACCCCAGACGACGCTGGCTGTCAGGATATACTGGCCGATCGTCTTGCCCCCCTTGGCTTTATGATTGAGCGACTGCGCTATGGCGACGTGGATAACCTCTGGTTGCGCCGCGGTAACCGTGGACCGGTACTGGCCTTTGCCGGTCATACCGATGTTGTACCAACAGGTCCCGAGGATCGCTGGGATTCTCCACCTTTTACGCCAACGTTCAAAGACGGTTACCTGTACGGACGCGGGGCTGCTGACATGAAGGGCAGTCTGGCGGCCATGATCACTGCCATTGAGCGCTTCCTCGCCAAGCATCCTGGCCATAAAGGGTCTATTGCCCTGCTGATCACCAGCGACGAGGAAGGTCCGGCGGTTAATGGCACCCAGAAAGTCATGGAAACACTGGAGAGCCGTAACGAAAAAATTGACTGGTGTATTGTCGGTGAACCCTCCAGCACGGAAAAAACGGGAGATGTCGTAAAAAATGGACGACGCGGTTCTCTGACAGGCGAACTCACTGTCAAAGGACATCAGGGCCATGTCGCCTATCCGCACCTTGCCGACAACCCGGTTCACCGGGCTACACCGGCACTGACAGAGTTAGCTGAAACCGTCTGGGATGAAGGTAACGAATTTTTCCCGGCCACCAGCTTCCAGATCTCCAATATTCATGCGGGCACCGGGGCAGGCAATGTGATCCCTGGCGAACTGGATGTGATGTTTAACTTCCGCTTTTCGACAGAGCAAACAGACCAGCAGCTCAGGGGACGCACTGATGCGATTCTTAAAAGCCATAATCTCGAATATGATCTGAACTGGACACTGTTCGGCCAACCGTTCCTGACCTCCGAGGGACCATTGATTGATGCCACGGTTGCTGCTATCCGCGACATCACTGGCATGGAAACCCAGCTACTGACCACGGGCGGAACTTCCGATGGCCGTTACATTGCACCGACCGGCACCCAAGTGGTTGAACTCGGTCCCTGCAATGCGACCATCCATCAGGTCAATGAATGTGTGAAAGCCGAGGATCTGGATATTCTGAGTAATATCTATGAGCAGATTCTGGTGAACCTGTTGACCTGATAACCCTGTTTTACCTGCCATCGGGAGAATGGATGCTCCCGTTGCAGAAGTGCTGTCTGATACCCCGTAAGCTCTGATACAATTTCAACCTTTCAATACATCCATCTCCGGTAATCGGTCTTTCACCCTTACCCTCTCAGCCTGCAGTTAACCTCCAATGACATCAGTCTCCCAAGTCCCCGTTACCCGAGACATACTTCGTTGCCCTGTTTGCCATGCGCCATTGGCTGTGTCCGACAATGGTATGGAATGCGCCTCCCGGCACCGTTTCGACTTCGCCCGCCAAGGCTACCTGAATCTGCTACTCAGCCATAAGATGAACAGCCGACAGCCCGGTGACAACCAGGACATGGTTGCGGCTCGTACCCGGTTTCTGGACGCAGGTCATTACCAGCCTGTCAGTGATGCCGTCGCACAGGTCACGACTCAGATACTCACCGATAAGGAAGCACCCGTCATTCTGGATGCCGGCTGTGGTGAAGGCTATTACACCCACCAGCTGAAAACGGCCCTGCCCAATGCCGACGTGTATGCGCTGGATATCTCCAAGCCAGCCATACGGGCCTGCTGCCGACGCAGTCGCGACATTCACTGGCTGATCGGCAGTGTGGCAGACCTGCCACTGGCAGATAACAGTACCGATGTGGTGGTCAGCATCTTTTCCCGGATTGACTGGGAGACTTTTGACCGGGTGCTCAAACCTTCAGGCTACCTGATCATTCTGGCACCTGGCGCGAACCATTTAATGTCGCTGCGGGAAGCGATCTATGAGGAAGTACGCAGTTATCCGGTCGGCAAAATCCTGAACAGCATGCCGGAAACATTCAGCGTCATCAGCGAACACACCATTCAGGCGGATTTTTGCCTCAACAGTGCGGCAGAGATCCGCGATCTGCTGGCCATGACGCCCCATAACTGGCATATTAGCGCCGCCCAGCGCCAGCGACTGGATGCATTGCACCAGCTCCAGTGCACGGCCGAAATCAAACGCTACATCCTGCAACTGACACCGTAGCCCGGCTTGCACACCGGCCTTTCGCCGACCAGCCCACAGAGACATCAATCATGCAGCAGCCCGATATTGAAATTTACGTCAAGCGCACGCCGATCGACGCCATCCTTTCCTGGCTGGAAACCTGTGCCGACGACATGTCGGATGTCACGCAACAGGGGCGCAGTCATTCACTGAGCCTGACACTCAATGGCCAGACGATCCCCGTCACCGTTGTCGAAGATGCGGCCGGCAAAGCCTGGACCAGTATCTGGCTCAACTCACCGAACACACCCTGGGAAAACGATGTCGATTGTGCCCGCGCCTGCCATACGGCGCTGAACTGCCAGATCCGCTGCAATGGCGCCTTCTGGCAGGAAGAGAGCGCCAACATGGATGAATGGTGGCAGATTGCCGAGAACGGCGAAGAGCGACTCATTGAATGGGCATAACCCATGAAACGACTGTCTGGCATCAACGCCCGATGGTAGAATAGCGCCCCTTGAGCCTGCCCTCTGTGAGTGCAGGCATGGAACCGGGTTTTCGGAGCTATACAGCCAGTTTCATCACCATGTCACCGAATCTGCAGACTTTTATGGATAAACCGATCCAACTCAGCCGCTTCCTGTTCAACCTGCTGCGGCGGCTTATGTTTTTCTGGGTCAGGACCCGGGTACAGAACAACACCACTGACGCGCTCGGGCTCGACGCTGAAAAACCTGTCATCTATGTACTGCAAAGCCGTTCATTGTCTGATCTGCTGGTACTGGACCGCGAATGCCAGAAAGCCGGCCTGCCCCGCCCTTATGCACCGCTGACAGGCCAGGCGATCAGTGAAAAGCACGCCTATTTTTTCCTTGCCCGTCCGGAAGGCCTGTTTCTGACACGTGAGCGCATGTACCACTCTGACCGGCTGGTGCGACTGGTTAACGCGGTTGAAGCCAACCAGAATCAGGAGGTACAGATTGTGCCGGTCAGCGTGTTCTGGGGCCGGGCACCGGATAAGGAAGACTCCCCGCTGAAACTGCTGTTTGCCTGGAACTACAACGTTGGCAGCCGGTTCCGTAAATTCCTGGCGATCCTGATGCATGGCCGCCAGACACTGGTGAACTTCAGCCCGGCGTTGTCACTGCGAGAAATTGTGGATGAAGGGCAGGACCACAACCGGACGCTTCGCAAGATTGGTCGTATTCTCCGTGTCCATTTCCGGCAGACACGAGCCTCCGTACTGGGGCCTGACCTGTCCCATCGACGCACCCTCGTCAACAGTATCATTGGCTCCGATAGCGTCCGCAAAGCCATCACCGAGCAGGCGGAAACCCGCAACATTCCCCTTGAAAAAGCCGAAGCCAAGGCCCGGGATTATGCCCGCGAGATTGTCTCCGATTTCAGCTATTCCGCCATCCGGTTCCTGGACATCCTGCTGACCTGGTTCTGGAACAAGATCTACAACGGTGTGGACGTTAATCACATCGAACCCGTTCGTGACCTTGCGGGCAGCCATGAACTGATTTATGTCCCCTGCCACCGCAGCCACATCGACTACCTGCTGTTGTCCTATGTGCTGTATCACAAAGGTCTGCAGCCACCGCATATTGCTGCGGGCATAAACCTGAACATGCCGTTGGTCGGCTCCCTGTTGCGTCGTTCCGGTGCGTTCTTTATGCGTCGCAGCTTCAAGGACAACCCGCTCTATACCGCTGTATTCCATGAATACCTGCACACCCTATTCACACGGGGTTTTCCAACAGAATACTTTGTCGAGGGCGGCCGCTCCCGGACTGGGCGCACACTGCGACCCAAGACCGGCATGCTGTCGATTACCCTGCGCAGCTTCCTGCGTGACAGCCGCAAGCCGATCGCCTTTATCCCGGTCTATATCGGCTAAGAGAAGCTGCTGGAAGTGAACACCTACCTGGGTGAGCTTCATGGCAAAACGAAGAAAAAAGAATCACCACTGGACATTATCCGTACCGTCGCTGGTCTGAAAAACAGTTTCGGTCATGCTTATGTCAACTTTGGTGAACCCATTCTGCTGGATCAGTTCCTCAACCAGACGCAACCCGCCTGGCACGAGCAGGAATACGGTGATAACCCCCGCCCTGCCTGGCTGTGGGAAACAACCAACCAGCTAGGCACACTGATTGCCAGCCGAATCAACAGTGCTGCAGCCATCAACCCGGTCAACCTGGTGGCCATGGTACTGCTGAGCTCACCCCGTCACGCGCTGGGTGAAGAAGAGCTGGTCATTCAGCTGGAAGCCTGTCAGGAATTGCTCGCCAAGGTTCCCTACAACAGCCACACCACCCAACCCACCAGCATGTCCGGCCAGGATATGATCCGGTATGTCGAAGCCATGAAAATGGTATACCGCCAGACCGACAGCCTGGGCGATATCATCCGGATGGACGATCGTAATGCGGTCCTGATGACTTATTACCGCAACAATATCCTGCACCTGTTTGCCATTCCCTCGCTGATCAGCCGGATGTTTGCCAACAGCCACGCCATTGAGCAACAGGAAGTCATCAATTTCTGCCGGATTCTGTATCCCTACCTGAAATCCGAGCTGTTCCTTCAGTGGGATGTTGAAGCGCTGGACGATATTGTTAAACACTGGTTGTCCGCTATGGCGGAAGCCGGCTTGCTGACAGTTGACGGCACGCTCTTGCGACGTCCGGAATCCGGCAGCACCGGATTCATTACGCTGACCATCCTGTCGCGCCCGATCCAGCAGGCCCTGGAGCGTTTCTATGTCGTGATCAGCCTGATGCTGCGCAATGGTTCCGGCGAAGTCGATGCAGAATCCCTGGAAGGCCAGAGTCGGGATATGGCTCAACGCCTGTCGATCATTCACGGTCTCAATGCACCGGAATTCTTTGATAAAACGCTGTTCCGGCATTTTATCGAGGAATTGCAGAAAAATTCTGTTGTTCGCATTAATGCGGATAACAAGCTGGAGTTTGGTGAGGAGATTGCGGTCGTCGCACGTGATGCCCGTCGAGTACTACCCAGCGAGATCCGTCACAGTATTCTTCAGGTAACCCACGCAGGTAGTTGATCGGCTGCGTTCGTGCCAGTGGCGGCCGAGAGATTAACGTCTGTAACGCCGCCACTTAACCTTGTCAATGGCCTCATCCCAGACACCCTGAGTAATACCGGGATAAACACGCTCAAGGTCACTGATCGCACTGTGGCTATAAACCTTATGATCCAGGATATAGTCACTCGCTGATCTTTCCGTCTTCGCTGTTTTCTGCTTTCTGGAGGCTCTAATTACATCATCAGCGGTCTTGAGTAGCTTATCGTCCTGAAAAGGACGCGTCATAAAGTGTATGGCGTCCGATTGATCGGTATCGTGCGCCACCGCTTTCATATCACTGAAGTTGCTGAGCACCAGTCCGGCCAACCCCGGCTTTATTCCCTGCATTTCCTGAATCAACATGACACCATTCTTGTCCTTAAGACGGTAACCACACACCACCAGGTCAAACACCTGCCGTTTAACCTGTGCCAATGCATCCCGCCACGTCAGTGCAACCTCACACCCATATCCCCGGGATGACAGCAGGTTACGCAACGTCTCAACCGGTTTGGGATTCTCATCGACCAAAAGCACCCGATAGCGATAACTGCGACTACTCATGTTCGCCCCCGACATCATGACGATGCACTGTTCCCTTCAACCGATTCAGACGCCTTGATGACACGGTTCCGACCGTGCTCCTTGGCTTCATACAGGGCTTCATCCGCCCGTTTTATCAGCTGTTCCGTTTCAATTTCGCCTGGCATGGGAATACAGCTGGCAACACCGAGACTGATGGTGACCCAGTCGCACACCTCTGACTTGGCATTCTCCAGCTTCAGCCCTTCCACTGCACTGCGGAGCTGTTCACCAACGTTGGCAGCCCCCTCCAGATCGGTGCTGGGAAGCAGCACCGCAAATTCTTCCCCGCCATAACGGGCGACCATATCAGCCGGACGCTTCAGACAGCCGGACAAAGCCTTGGCCACCCGGCGCAATACTTCGTCACCATGCTGATGGCCATAATGGTCATTGCACTTCTTAAAGAAATCGATATCCATCATGATCAGGGACAGGGGATCGGCATCGCGGGTCGCCCGCTCCCATTCGGTATCGATGGTTTCCTGAAAGGTACGACGATTCGGAATACCGGTCAGGCCATCCATGCTGGCCAGCTGCTGGAGCTTGATATTACTGGCCGCCAGTTTGCGCTGGCTGATATCCAGGGCCCGAAACGCCTCATCCCGCTGTAACAACCGGATATAACATTGTGAGTGATAACGGATTCTCGCCAGCAACTCGATGGATTCCGGCAGCTTGATCAGGTAGTCATTGCCGCCAGCACTGAAAATATCCGCTTTCAGCTTGGCGTCATCTTTCATCGATAGCGCCACAACCGGCACCGACTTCGTCGCTTCACTGACCCGGAGATAGCGCAGCAGCGTCAGGCCATCAATATCCGGCATGACCATGTCGAGGAGGATAACCGTCGGTTTAAGCTGCTCAGCCACATCGAGCGCCGTGCTGGCATCGGAGCAGTAATGCATGCGCAGATCATCCTCCCCCTCGACCATCAGGCGCAGCGCTTCAGCCACCATCGGATCATCATCAATCAGCAGCACCAGGCAGTGATCCTGTGTATCAACCATCTTGCTGGCTGACTTGTCATCGGTTGTCACAGGCGTCTCCCTCCCTGCCTGACTCCTCCATTGCGGGGCAAAGCAATCATGTCCCGTAGCCGTTGTCCAATGTCCTGCGGTGTCATAATGTCATCGGCAGCACCACGCTGAATTGCATCCTGCGGCATGCCATATACCGCACAACTGGCTTCATTTTGTGCAAATGTGTGATAACCCAGCCGCCTGAGGGCCAGTAGTCCCCTACCACCATCACGCCCCATCCCCGTCAATAAAACGGCCATCATTTTGTCCCGCCAGTACTGGCCGGCACTGCAGAAAAACTCGTCGACGGAGGGCCGGTAGGGGTTTTCAACCGGCTCACGGGTATAGGCCAGTCGCCCGGTTGGATCCATGACTAAGTGATCATTGGTTTTTGCCAGCAATACCGTGCCCATTTCAGGTTTTTCGCCCCCCTGAATGATCCGGGTAGACATCGGGATTTGGGAATCCAGCCATTCCGCCATACCTGTGGCATATTCCTCGTCTACATGCTGAACGATCACGACCGCTGCCGGCAAATCGGCAGGCAACTCAGCCAGCAGCAAAGCAACTGCACCTGGACCGCCTGTTGAACAGCCAATCGCAATCAACATCTCCGCACCCTGGACGGCCTGCGTTTGGAGAGGCATAGTGGATTTTCTGGCGCCTGCTTCACCTGCCCCGTTATCCTGAACCAGGGTTCTGACGGACTGCATCTTACCGAGAAAATGGGCAATGCCATCTGCGTGATCAGACGGCATTTCCACGGCATCCAACGCACCAGCAGACAAGGCTTTGAAGATGCCGGCACTTTTGTGTTCTTTATTGGTAATGATGACAATGGCGCAGGGATTGTCTTTCATGATGCTGCGAGTCACTGCCACGCCATCCTCACCACCAGGCAGCTTAAGCGCCATCAGTATCAACTCCGGCTTCTGGTGCAGGCAACGGCGAATGGCCGCAGGACCATTACTGACCTCCCAAAGCACCTGCCAGCCCAGTTTATCTCGCACCAAACGGGCCAGCTTCTCTCGCTGCACTAAATCAGGCTCGACAATCCCTATTTTCATGAGCTCATGATATCCCCGCTGTTGGTTTCATCCGGCTGCGCATCACCAATCAGGTCCTTGACAGTACGGATAAACGTTTCATCCATGAAGCTACCCTTGGTGAGATAGTGATCGGCGCCGACGTCCATACCCCGTTTCCGATCAGACTCCCGATCCTTGTAGGAAATGATAATGACGGGCAGATGCTGGAGATGATGTTCACTGCGAATATATGAGATAAACTCAAAGCCATCCATTCGTGGCATATCGATATCGGAAATCACCAGGTCATATTCATTCATCCGTACAGCATTCCAGCCATCGGCGCCATCAACGGCAATATCCACCCGGTAGCCATTGTCTTCGAGCAGACTCCGTTCAAGCTCTCGAACGGTCATAGAATCATCAACCACAAGCACCCGTTTGGCCGAAGCCGCCCGTTCATCCTCTGTGGTACCACTGTCACATCGATCCACCCGGCCACCCGCTACCAGGCGCTCAATGGAAATCACCAGGTCATCGGCATCCAGAATCAATATTGGCGTTCCATCATCGAGGAATGCCGCTGAACTGATGTCCTTGATTTTACCCATGCGGGTGTCAAGGGGGCGCTCAACCAGGGTGGTCTCACCAATCACGGAATCGACGGTCATGGCGTACTGATGCGACCCGCGCCCCAGTACAATGGCTTCCTGTCGACCACTCGGCTGCTGTTTTTCCGGTAATTCCAGTAACTGATGGGCATTCACCAGTCCGAGCTGAACACCACTGCTGTCACGAAGATACTGGCGGTTCTCAAGGATGTTCACTGCGTCAGAGGTGAAGGTCAGCACCTTGTTGAGCGGGCCAACCGGCAGTGCGTAATAAAAGCCCGAGACTTCCACCACCACACAACGCAGCATGGACAGCGTCAGCGGCAGGAGCAGTTCAAAACAGCAACCCTTACCTTCTTCCGAGTGAATCACGATACGCCCACGCAGTTCCTGCACCATCTCATGAATCAGATCCATGCCAACACCGCGGCCGGAGACAGTAGTGACCTTGTCTTTGAGGGAAAAATTCGGTAACAGCAGGAATTCATACAATTCGGTATCAGACATATTGGCAACCATATCCTCGGTCGCCATATTCTTCTTAAGGATGGAGGCCCTTAACTTCTCACGGTTTACCCCGCCCCCGTCATCCTTGACCGTCACCACCAGAAGACCCGCCTTATGACTTGCCTCAACAACAATATGGCCTTCTTCGGGCTTGCCGTTGGCCAGACGTACGTCGGTGGGTTCCAACCCATGGTCAAGGGCATTTTGAATCAGGTGCGTCAACGGCACATTGAGCCGCTCCAGGATATCCCGGTCAACCTGGGTGTTTTCCCCACGAATGTCTAGGCGGGCTTTCTTTCCCAGCTTTTGCGATACGGTTCGCGCCAACCGTAACAACCCCTGTGTGCCCTCCTTGAAAGGGCGCATCCGGTGCCCCAGGGTCTCGCGCACCAGTTTATCCGTCAGCCCGGTGGTCTTGCGCTCATACTCCTCCAGCACCTCGCAGTTATGATTGACTGCCTCTTCGATCGCCAGTGATTCCCGCATCAGCTCCATCAGGTAGTGCCGGTCACTTTCATCAATCTGGTAGCTTTTCATCAATGCCACACACTTTTCTACCACCTGGTTCATGGTGCGGGCGTTGCGTCTGAGTTTGATATTTTCCTGCCAGAATTTTTTCAGCTGCCGGGATTCAACGGACAGCTCGCCGGCCAGACCAATGACCTTGTTCAGCTTCTCAGCATTCACACGGATGACGCGCTCGGCAACCGCTTCCTCGCCATCCGCATCGGCAACATCCGCGGATTCACTGGCCTCAGCAACCACGGCAGGTTCCGTCTGGTGCTCACCCTCTTTGGCCTTGAAACTCTCGGGATCCGTCAGGACTTTGCCCAGCTCTTTATTGAGTGACTGGTACTGGGTCATGGCCGCCTGATCAATACCACTTTGCTGTGTCGCCTGCTCTGACAACTGCACAATGCTGTCGACACCTTTCAGCAGCAAGTCGGTATGATTGCTGTTGATGGTAATCTGCTGTTTCTGGGCACTGACAAAGATATCTTCGAGTGTATGCGCCAGCTGCATGACCGGATCGATATCCGCCAGACGGGCTCCCCCCTTGATGGTATGCGCCATACGCATCATGGTTTCCAGCCTCTGCGGGGAGCTCAGCCCCTGTTCCAGTTCCAGCAGGTGTCGGGTCAATACCTCGACACGCTCTTCCAGCTCTTTCCAGAAGAAAGAGCGCATTTTCAAAATGGCCGGTGTGACCTCCTTTGCGGGTTCCGGTACCGGTTCAGGCTGCTGCTCTGCAACCGGCGCTTCCGGAGCGGGTGAAGGCGCTGGCTCTACGGGTGATGGTTCAACCTGACTTGTATCCTGATCAGTTGCTTTCTGCTGTTCTTTTTTCTTCACCGACGCGTCACCAGAAGACTTTACGGCTTCAGAATCACCGGTTTCCGATGCTTTGCTCACTGCTGCCGGTGTTGCCGCTAACTGGGAACTGAGCTCCGAGGCTTCACGAATCAGATCAACACTGATCTTCTCCTTACTGACAGCCTCCTTCGCTATGGCACGCAGGCAATTACAAGCCTTTGACAGGGTAGACAGCTGCTTTCTGATGGATGCCTGCTGCTCTTGGCGTGCCTCTGAGACATCCTGACACCAGTTTTCACAATAGAATTCGCACCACTGCAGCATCGCGTCCAGCAAGCCCATGGCATTGGTGACCTTGGCCAGCTTGGCGCCACCACGAACCGTTCGGACAGACGCTGCCATCTCCGTCAGGTCAACCCGTTCAACCCCGGCAGTGGATTTCAGTTTCAAGAGCTCCTGAACCTTACCGGTCTGATTCTCCACTTCTGTCTGAAACAGCTTGCGAGCAGCCATCGCCGGATTGTCTTTCGTTGACTTGCCCTGTTTCTTGGCGTCCTTTTCTGTCATAACACTTTGTCCATTATTTCATGGCTTGTTCCAGGCCATACAGCAGCAGGCTTGCATCCAGCAAACCCACCAGTGCGCCATCCAGTTCCAGCAATCCGATGCTGTATTTCTGCACCGCCTTGCTCACCGTGGATGGTAACGGCATGACTTTGTCAGCACTGTATCTCGACTGCCCCCAGACCTCATCCACCTCAACAACGAGCGGCTTGTCTGATTTGCCCAGTGTCACCATTCTGGGATAAGCCTTGTTGACTACACCCTGGCTGCTCTCAGTAGCCTGTGGCTGGCTGGCAGCAATACCCAGTAGCTTGGCCAGGGAAACCACAACCAGCGCATCCCCATCAATATTGGCGATCCCCTTGATCCCCTTGCTGCTCCTGTGTGGTACCCAGCAACAGGGCTGCGGTTTCAGAATACTGCCGACCATGGCGGTATCCAGTGCAAACCACTCATCCCCCAGGCGGAACAGGGTCACCTTGCGCAACCCCGCATCCGTCTGGACCTTGGCTTTGCGGTACAATTCACTGTATTGCTGCATTTCCTGGTCATCAGCCAGAGGCTGTCCGGCCAGGCAATGCCGCCCCGCCTGCACATAGGTTGGACAATTACGGCAGTGAATGACGTCCTTTAATGCCGGGCAGGTGGCGCCATTGGTCGCCCAGACGCCGATTCGCTGCCAGCAGGCATCAATGGATTCCCGTGCATCCGCATCGGTCTGGATGATTTCCGGAGATGACTCTTCTTCCGCCATACCTAACTCCTTTTACAGCACACCTGCCCTGTAATGTCCTCTGTCAAACTGCCCTAACCGATCAAACGGCTTAACCGAGTCCTGAGATTTTCCGCCTTGGTCATTTCCCCCTGCCGCTCACACACCATGGCGCCGTGGAGCAGTGCTTCGTGATGTTCGGGGTGGAGATAAAGCACTTTACGAAAATACTGGAAAGCCGATGCCCACTCACCGGCCGCTTCGCTGATCACTCCCATCAGGAACTGGGCTTCAATGTTTTCTGGATGCTGGCGCATCAGTTGCCGACAGGCTTCCTTGGCCTTATCAAGCTTGCCGCTGTCTGCCAGCATTTCAATGGCATCCAGCTGATCCTCCAGGCTTTCGCCAGCCGTTGACGACTGACCTGGCAGCGCTCCCCGGACGGCTGCCGTCTTCACCGCTGGACGTACAAATTCATCGGATTGTCTCGTAAACGCCAGTGTTGGCGGCTTTGTTTTCGCGGGTGAAAGAATGGAGGCTTTGGGTGATTCTGCTCCAGAGCGCAATGCTGGCTTCCCAGTGGGAAGGGATGGTTTCACAGGCTGTTTTTGGGTGTCCGGTGTTGCCAGAGGCCTGGTTAAGGGAGGCATCACATTGACAGCCAAGGCATCCCTTGAAGCCTTACTGAAAGCAAAGCGTTTATCCCGGGCCAGTGTATGGAAACCCAGTTGCGCAATACTGGGGGCTTCACAATGCCCCACCATCAAAATGCCATCCTCTGCCAGACTGCGGCGAAGGACATCCGCCATCCGTTTGCGACTGGGCGCATCCAGGTAAATCAGGAAGTTGCGGCAGAAAATCACATCATACAGGCGCGGTTCAGCATTATTGGCCAGCTCCAGCAGGTTGGCCTGGTGAAAACTGACACATTGCTTCACCATCGGTTTCAGGCTGAAGCCATCACCGTGCTTCTTAAAATAAGGCTTGGAGAAATCAGGCATGGTGCCACGGAAGGAGACCCGGCCATATTCAGCCTTCCGGGCCTTGCGCATGGCGTCCGTGTTGATGTCATAGCCATCAACAACAAACTGGTTTTCCTGAAATCCGATATCAAACAGCGCCATGGCAATGGAGTACGCTTCCTCGCCACTACTGCATGGCATACTGGCTACGCGGAACTGTGTGAGTCCATTGAGCCGGCTCCGGCTGCTCAGCGCCTTTTCCTGCAACACGGAAAACGCCCTGAATTCCCGGAAAAACCAGGTTTCACCGACCGTGATCTCATCCACCAACGCGGTCAGCTCCACAGGGTCTTCCGTCACCTTCATGAAATAAAGGTCAGGATTGTCCAATCCGGCCGCACTCATCCGGCGCTTGATACTCTGCTCAATAGCTTCCTGGCCAATGGACTCGGGATCAAGCCCAATATGTTGCCGCAACAGGCCTGTCAGTGCGCTAATTGACATGATGCACAGACTCCTCATCCAGGTGGTGCTGCGGATAGAGCTGGCCCTGCAAATCCGGCGGCAAGATGTCGTGAACCTCCAGGCGATAAAGCAATTGGCCGGTCTCCAGCGTAGCGGCGCCAGAATAGGGAATATGCCCGTTATTAATCACCTGGGGATTAAAAGCGTCATCATTCAGCTTCATGGTTTCCGTCGCCTGTTCGGCAATCAGCGCCAGATGGAGCGTCTCACCGGCAATGTCGCGGTAATTAACAATGATGATACGGGTACTGGTATACCGGGCGCTGGGCTGTTCATTAAAAAGCATGGCCAGATCAATCACGGGAATCAGTCCGCCACGGTAGTTGAGCGTGCCGGCAACAGCCGGTGACGTATGCGCCATACCATTGACCGGGATACAGGGAATTACCTCAACGATGGCCTCACTGGCAAGGGCATAGACCTGCCCGGCAATTTCAAAGCGTAAGTAAATCATTGACTGCGTCATTCCTTGACTAATGATTAATTCCTAACTTGACCGCTCTGCGTCAAATCTCCCTGGCCAATGCCAGATCAGCGCTGCGTATTGTCATCGACCTGAAAAGCCGACACTGACTGTTGCAGCCGCTCTGATTCTTCGTTAAGTTTTTCCACCACGCTGTTGGACATCCGCATGGAATCATTCAGGTTGCGGATGGTCTCACCCAGCTGGGACAGGGCTTCCTGAATCTGTTCAGCCCCATCGGACTGGGAACGCATCCCCTGGTGTACCGACTCGAAATGGGGCGCCAGTGCCTGGACCTTTCCAACAATCTGGCTTAATTGATCACCTACCTGCCGGGTATCCTCAACACCATGGCGGATTTCATCCGAAAACTTCTCCATGCCCATGACACCGGCCGACACCGCAGCCTGCATTTCCTTGACCATTTCTTCAATATCATAGGTGGCCACGGCGGTCTGGTCCGCCAGACGGCGTATTTCAGTGGCCACCGTACTGAACCCAACCCCGTATTCCCCGGCCTTATCGGCCTCGATAGCCGCATTGACCGATAACAGATTGGTCTGATCAGCAATTTTGTTGATCGTGGTTACCACGGCATTGATGTTGCCGGCTTTCTCATTGAGAACCGTCAACTTGTCGGAAATATTCTGGGAAGCCAACACCATCTGCTCCACCGTTCCGCGCATCCGGGTCAACCCTTCATGCCCATGCGCAGCCAGTTCTGAGGTGTCATCGACAGCTCTGGCCACTTCATCCATGTTGCTGACCAGCTCCCGCGCCGTTTGCGAGATATGCTGGGACGTCGCCATAATTTCATTGGTGGTAGCTTCCTGCTCTTTGGCCGACGCCGCCTGCTCCTTGGTGGTCGCACTGATATTGACGGCGGAACTGGACAGCTGAACACAGGATTGCTGGACGTTCTCCACGATACCCGCCAGACTATCGGCCATCTGGTTGGTGCCATCCTTGAGGGTGGCAAAATCACCATTGACTGCCAATGTGACCCGCTCGGAGAAATCACCGGATGAAACAGATGCCATCACATCTTGGACCTCAGCAAGGGCCGCCTGCTGAACTTCCAGCATTCGGTTGAATGCGTTACAGGCTTGCCCGGTCTCATCCATACTGGCCACAGGGAGACGCTGAGACAAATCGCCGCTTTCCTGCACATTGACCATGACATTTGCCATAGCCCTGATCGGTGTGGCAATAATGCCTGCCAGATAAAGTGCCAGGCCAATGATCAGTGCCAGTGTGACAAGACTGATCGCCAGCATGGTATATTGCGCATGCCGTATGGGTAAAAACGCTTCAGCCACATCGATATCAGCCAGTATCGCCCAGGAGATATTCTCAGCGACCTTGACGGGTTCATAGGCAGACAGCACAGGAGTTCCGTTATGGTCAACCGTGATCATCGAACCCCTCTGGCCAGCAATCGCGGCACGGGAAGCTTCTGTATCGACCTTGCCAAGGTTCGGATTGGCAAATGATGCCAGTACCGTATGACTCACAGGATCACGATAAGAATCAGACCGCATCAGCTGATCCGGACCAACCAGATAGGTTTCCCCCGTTTTCCCCATTCCCGTACGCTCTTTCATGACCTTGTTAATGCCATTCAGGGACAATTGAAGCGCGAGAATCATAACCGTCTTGCCCTTGGCCTTGACGGGTATGGCAATAAACGCTGCCGGTGCACCTCCACTGGGACCGTAGGGAGAAAAGTCACTCATGTAAAAGGCATCCGTATCAACCACTGCCCGGACCGCCTCACCGAGACCACTGCCCTTATATTTTCCAGTCAGCAGGTTGGTCTGGTAATCACTTTCATGTTCAACACTGAAAAAGCAATAACCCGTTAAATCCAACAGAAAAAGGTCATAGTAGTCATTGCGCTCGATATAGCGTGAAAAAACACGTGTTCCGAATTCTTCAAAATGACGACGGGCGGCTTTTAAGCCTTCACTTTCAATCTGGAGTCCCATTTCATCTGCCAGTGTTTCAATCTCATCACGTTTCTTCTGTAAAAGGCTTTGGATTTGATTGGCCTTAATGGTGCGTACCGCTTCAAGGTGTTTGAATGTGTGATTTTTCAATGCATCAGATTTCATCATTAAATTCACGAAACCGATGGACAAGACAGGAAGCAACCCGGTAACGATAAAGATGATTAATAATTTCTTTTTAAAATTCAGGGAGTTCCACACACGCATCATATCACTCCAGAACAGTTCCTTGTTTTAGGCATGGGCGCAAGCGAATTATAACGTCGCTGTTTTGTATTCAGGCACATGACAATATCAATCAATGTCCATCATCGAACCGGAAAACAGAGACGGATTGCTGTAAACGGTCCGATTCCTGGTTCAACTCATCCACCACACTGTTCGACATCCGCATGGAATCATTGAGGTTGCGGATCGTTTCCCCCAACTGGGAGAGCGCTTCCTGAATCTGTTCCGCACCATCCGACTGGGAGCGCATGCCTTTATGGACGGATTCAAAGTGCGGTGCGAGTGTCTGTACCTTTTCAACAATCAGGCTCAGCTGGCCGCTGACCTGGCGGGTATCATCCACACCATGGCGGATTTCATCCGAGAATTTTTCCATGCCCATGACCCCCGCTGACACGGCAGCCTGCATCTCCTTGACCATTTCCTCAATATCGTAGGTTGCAACGGCGGTCTGATCGGCGAGACGCCTGATTTCGGTGGCGACCGTACTGAACCCCACACCAAATTCGCCGGCTTTGTCTGCCTCAATCGCCGCATTGACCGACAAAAGATTGGTCTGGTCGGCAATCTTGTTAATCGTCGTCACTACGGCATTGATATTGTTGGCTTTTTCATTCAGGACGGTCAGTTTGTCGGAAATATTCTGGGACGCCTGCACCATCTGTTCAACCGTACCGCTCATACGGGTCAGTGAATCATGCCCCTGCCCTGCCAGGTCAGAGGTTTCATCCACCGCACGCGCCACTTCGTCCATGTTATTGACCAGGTCACGGGCCGTTTGCGAGATATGCTGTGACGTTGCCATGATCTCATGGGTCGTGGCCTCCTGCTCCTTGGCCGAGGCCGCCTGTTCCTTGGTGGTGGCACTGATGCTGACAGCGGAGCTGGACAACTGCACACCGGATTGCTGCACATTATTGACCAGGCCGGAAATACTGTTGGCCATGTTGTCAAATGACTGCCCCAACAGGGCGATTTCATTCTCCCCCGGAAGCGCAAGCCGGGCTGACAGGTTGCCTCGGGATATTTCGTCCGTGGCCTCCACGACCTTGTCGAGCCGTGCTGTCAGAGACCTGGCATAGGCCATGATCACAAGAATCACCAACCCAACCACACAGAGACACACAACCAGCAGCATTTTGAGCATGATGGCGGTTTCAGCATCAACCATCACTTCAATCTCTTTGATCAGCGCTTCAAGCTCATGCAGAAGCGCCTCTTCCTCACCGGCAGTTCTTGCATCAATGGCCCTGAATGCGAGTGGATCATGACGATCGAAGGCTGCCAGTGATTCCTGGTGGTGCAGTACCAGCGTGTCATGGTGCTCAATCAGTAAATCAATACCCGCGGTATCGACGTCAAGCCCTGCCAGGATTTCCCTGACCTGATTGAAATGCTTGACCGTCAAGGTTTCCATCTCATGGAAACGCTTCAGGTAACGCTCAAAGGCTGCATCATCATGGCCACGCAGCAGGATGTTTTTCCATTCATCCATTTGCATGGCAAAATCCACCTCGGATTTTTCCAGCAAAAGATCTGCATTATTTAATTGCTGGGTCTTTTGGAAGAGCCAGATACCTGTACCACCAAGGCTTCCCAGTGTGATAATAAACACCAGTCCCATAATAATGGAAAGCTGTAACTTGAGCTTCACATTATTCATAAACAGATTAAACATACAGATTCCCTTCCACTCGAGCGATTATCCTGCAGATCGCATTCCCGAACCGGAAACATCTCTACCGCAACTACATAAAAGCCTAGCCGATTCTGTATCGTAAATTCCCATCATACGGCTGACAGAAAATAAAAGAACAAAGAATCAAATCGCTTTCAATGCCTTAAATGAATCAGTCGTTAATTAAATGGCATTGACTGTCTATAAAAGCGACATTGCCCAAAAAGCGTCAACTATTTATTGCTGCCTGTTTAATCACGGACTTTCGATGGCCTTATCCACAGCCTCCCTGCTGTTGAATAAATGCGACTCATTAGCTGCGGTAGAGGACTTTGATGATATGAAAGCCAATTCGGGTCTTCACAGGCCCGGTGGGTTTGAGCAGATCAGCGGAAAATACCGCTTTTTCAAAGGAAGCGACCATATCCCCTTTCCGAAACTCGCCCAGATCACCGCCTCGTCGTTTGGAGGGACAGATCGAGTGTTTTTTCGCTAACAGGCTGAAATCACTTCCCTTTTCCAGCTGCTTGAGAAGCTCCTGGGCCTGTTTTTCCGTTTTAACCAGGATGTGCATTGCTGCCGCAGTACGTGCCATTGTCTCTCGAATACGCGTAAATCAATGAAAATGAATTATAAAGTCACCCATATCATCACCGTCAATACGGCTGCCCCCCCTTAGGCGGGCTCAGCCTGACGGATACTGGCAAGGGTGTACACGTCAAACCGGCCGGATTTCCCTTCAAGCCGGTAATTGGGCATTTTGCCAGCAAGATCCGGCGCCAGCCTGGGCCGCTTCACCACCACCCGGAAACGGGCAAGGGCCAGCGCCTGCGTCAACAGGCCGTCAGCATCGGGGTCTTCACCGACAAGGTCCTGAAATAAACGCATCTCCTTTTTGACCGCCGCTGCCTTGCGACGGTGGGGAAACATCGGATCCAGGTAGACAACATCCGGCCGATCCGCCGTTTCCATGGCGGCCATGATACGCAAGGCATCCCCTGGCGCCAGAGTCATATTCTGGACGATTGCGCTGACCTCAGGGTCATCCACAGCACGGCGCAAACCATCAATTAACAGCGCCTGCACCACGTCCGAGCGCTCAATCAAGGTCATACGGCACCCCAGGGAGGCCAGCACAAAGGCATCGCGGCCCAAACCTGCGGTGGCATCCAACACATGCAGCTGCCGTTTACCGGCATCCGCCAGGCCAACAGCCTTGGCAATATCCTGCCCCTTTCCCCCGCCAAAACGACGACGATGGGCGGCAGAACCACCGACAAAGTCGACCCTCACCGGCCCAGGTGCGCCTTTGCCTGTCAGCTGCAGGCCCAGCCCTTCTTCGCTTTCATGAAGGACAGCATCAAAGGCATTCAGGGTCTTCAGCGGCTGGTCGGCCACCAGCGGCAACCCCAGGTGATGGGCCAGACGGCTCATCCGCTCATGGATACCAGCATCCTTCGAGGCCATCACTGCCAGATTCAAGGCGTTCATAGCCAGAGCACACCCAGCAATACAACCCCCAGCAGCAGGCGGTATATGACAAACGGCATCAAACCGATACGGTTGATGAAGGCCAGGAAATAGTGAATGCACACAAAGGCGCTCACCGCAGAAATGGCGATACCGCTGAACAGAATACCCCACTCAACAGGCACATCGGCAGACACCAGCTGCAGGATTTTCAGGCTGCCGGCCGCCACAATAACCGGAATTGAGAGTAGAAAAGAAAAACGGGCGGCGGCGTCACGGGTCAATCCCAGCAGCAGGCCCGCGGTCATTGTGATCCCTGAACGGGAAGTCCCTGGAATCAGGGCAACCGCCTGGGCAAAGCCGATAATCAGCGCCTGCTTCAGGGTCAAGTGCTCTAAAGGCTGTGACAATTTCCCCTTGCGATCTGCCCATCCCAGCAGTGCACCAAAGATCAGTGTGGTACCGGCAATCAGCGTCGCAGAACGCATGGCGTCATCCAGCCCGGTTACGCTCAGAAAGCCACCAAAGATCACGGCAGGAAAGGTCGTCCAGACCAGGTACCAGGCCATCCGGCTGTTCTGGGTTGATGGGCCGCCTGTGACACTTTTGCTCCAGTCGACCAGCATCCGGATCAAATCCTGCCGGAAGTAAGCCACCACGGCCAACAGCGTTCCCAGGTGAACAGCCACGTCGAATGCCAGTCCCTGGTCAGGCCAGCCCAATAGCTGCGAGGGCAGAATCAGGTGCGCGGAACTGGAAATCGGTAGAAATTCCGTTAAACCCTGAATCAATGCCAGGACAATCAAATGCAGTGTTTCCAAAGCTAAGGCTCCATCACTCAGCGTTCATGCTTCTTCTTGGCTACATTGTCGCGTAGATATACGGGCAATGCCTGTTCGGCGGTAACACCTTCCCCTCGCGCCAATGCAACCGAGGCCAGCAGGGCAATATCCGCCGCATGGGGATACTCATCGGGATAACACTGGCTGACGGGAACCGCGATCCGGTCCCGGTAAAGCCAGCCAGAGCCAATGCCTACCAGGCTATTCGAAACTGTTTCTACGACTACCGCTTCAGGCGGGGAAACCTGCTCAGCCCCCTGCAACACCATGATGCCATTATCCGCGCTATACAGCGCCTGATAGATTTCATCCATACGGGCATCAATCGTCGCCAGCACCTGTTGGGCGCCATATTGACGCAAACCCAGCTGCGCCAGCGCGGCCAGTGTGGATACCGGAATCACTGGCAGATCCGCTGCAAACGCCAGTCCCTGGGCGATACCCGTGGCAATACGCACCCCGGTGAACGCCCCCGGCCCGCGACCAAAAGCAATAGCATCCAGCGCCATCATCGACAGACCATGTTCCGCCAGGATAGCCTCGATCATGGGCAGTATCTGTTGGCTGTGCTGCCGGGGCAGGATATCGAAGTGTTCACGCACTTCACCATCCAGATAAAGGGCGACGGAACAGGCTTCCGTGGCCGTATCCAGTGCCAGAATCCTGGGCATAATTACACTCACTCCGGGAATAATTGCGGCGGATTATACGTTGAAAAAACGATCAGGCCGATAAGGGATTCAACAACAAGCGGGTTGGCGTTGATAACGGCAATGATTCACTTGTTTGTTATTCAGTAGCAGAGAAAAAAGCTGGCCGCATAAAATGCTAAGCCAGCCTTTCACAGACGATTAAGACTGCAGTGCGGAAAGAACAGCAGCAGTGATAGCTTCCACAGAGCCCACACCTGCAACACAGGAGTAGCGTGGTGCGTCGGCACCGGAAGCTGCCATCTCGGTGTAGAAGCGAACCAGCGGCTGGGTTTGCTCATGATAAACAGCCAGACGCTTACGAACGGTTTCTTCGTTATCGTCGTCACGCTGAATCAGCGGTTCACCGGTGACGTCATCCTTGCCGTCTTCTTTCGGCGGATTGTACACCACGTGATACACACGACCGCTGCCCGGATGCACACGACGGCCACTCATGCGCTTGACGATCTCTTCGTCTTCCACCGCAATTTCCAGCACATTATCAATGGCCACACCGGCATCGCGAAGCGCTTCAGCCTGTGGAATGGTGCGGGGGAAACCGTCAAACAGGAAACCCTTGGCGCAGTCATCCGCCTGGATACGTTCCTTGACGAGATCAATGATGATGTCATCTGACACCAGCTGACCGGCATCCATCACGGCCTTGACTTTCAGTCCCAGCGGCGATTCCGCCTTGATGGCAGCACGCAGCATATCGCCCGTGGAGATCTGGGGAATACCGAACTTCTCACAGATGAACTGGGCCTGAGTCCCCTTTCCAGCGCCAGGTGCGCCAAGCAGAATGACACGCATGTAAAATGCTCCTCGGATGTGACCGGTTCCGGATTTCCTGCCATTGAACACGCCTCCAACCATGGTTGAACGTGCAATCGCAACAAGAACCCACTACTAATGGCAGCGTTTTAGCGCCGCAAAAGGGCTCAAAGATACACATGACCGCTGTTTGACTCAAGCCCGTTGGCACTATCAACACAAACCGTACGATGAATAAATGACGTTGGCGACAATTGAGGCGCTATCGGTATCAAGCAGCATCTCTTTCGAGTACCGCAATTCATTATGATACCGAGAACCTACACATACATCCCTGAAAGAGGCCCGCAATGGCAAGCCTCTTTCAGCACTACCCGGTGTTACGCATTCCCGCTGCAATGCCTGCAATCGTCAGCATGAGCGCCCTTTCCACAGCCGGGTTAACAGAGTCCGGGTCATGTCTAGCACGGAAAAGCAACTCTGCCTGCAGGACATGCAATGGATCTGAATATGGATTGCGTAATTCTATCGCCTGACGCACCCAGGGGTCCTGCTCCAAAAAGGGGTGACCATCCTTGAGCTCAACCATCACCGCCACCGCTTCAGCCAGCAACTGACGAAGCTTTTGCCCCAGATAACGCAGATTTTCCGGTACCAGACACTCTTCGTAATATTCCGCAGTCTCAGCATCAGACTTCAGATAGACCATTTCCAGAAGCTCAAGACGGGCACGGAAAAAAGGCCATTGGCGAATCATTTCTGCCAGCACCGTCTTGTGGCCGGACTCAATAGCACGACGCAATGCCACACCGCTCCCCAGCCAGGCGGGTAACATTAAACGACACTGTGTCCAGGCAAAGATCCAGGGTATGGCCCGCAGGCTTTCAACACCTCCGCCTGGACGACGCTTAGCGGGGCGACTACCCAGTGGCAACTTACCCAGCTCCTGCTCCGGTGTCGCCGCCCTGAAATACGGTACAAAATCCGGCTCCTCACGGACAATTCCACGGTAAGTCGCCAGGGAATCCTGCGTCATCTGATCCATCAGCTGCCGCCATGCCGGTTCAGGGGCTGGCGGTGGCAGCAAAGTCGCTTCCAGTGTGGCGCTGGCGTAGAGAGAAAGGCTTTGCACCGCTATTGCGGGGAATCCAAATTTGAACCGGATCATCTCCCCCTGCTCCGTCACCCGCAGGTAACCGTCGACTGATCCCGGAGGCTGGGACAAAATTGCCGCATGTGCCGGACCACCACCACGGCCTACAGTGCCACCGCGGCCATGGAACAACGTTAAACCAACACCTGTTTTCTCGCAGATAGCAGTCAACCCCTCCATTGCACGGTACTGAGCCCAGGCGGCAGCCATCTGGCCGGCATCCTTGGCAGAATCCGAATAGCCGATCATGACCATCTGTCGATTACCGGCATAATCCCTATACCAGGGCAATGACAGCAACGTCTGCATCGCGGTTTCTGCATGTTCCAGATCCGAGAGGGTTTCAAACAGTGGGGCAACCGGCATATTAAAACGACAACCGGTTTCCCGAAGCAGCAGAATGACCGACAAGACATCGGATGGCTCACGCGCCATGGAGATGACATAGGATCCCAGGCGCTCCTGCTGCTGCGTTGCGATCACACGACAAGTATCTAATACCTCCTGAACGTCCTCTGACGGCTGCCAGTCCAGGGGGATTAACGGACGACGATTGTCCAGTTCTGTCAGCAAGAACGTCTGCCGCTCCTGTTCGGTCCATTGGGCATAATCACCCAGGCCGAGATAACGGGTCAGTTCAGAGAAAACCCCCGTATGACGCCCGGCTTCCTGACGAATATCCAGTCTGACCAATCCCAGGCCGAAACAACGGGCGCGGCGCAGGGTGTCCAATAATGGCCCCCGCGCAATGACCGACAAACCCACATCACACAGGGAGTCATAGCAACATTGAAGCGGCGCAACCAGTGCGTCATCGCATTCCAGGATAGCCTCATCTGATGCATCACGACCGGCCAGTTTCTGCTCACAATAACGCCGTGTCGCCTTGAGGCTTTCCCGCAACTCCTTCAGCACCAGGCGATAAGGTTCATGACTGCCACGGGTCCGGTAACTCAAATCCGACGAGCACTCTGCCATGGACAGCTCACTGATCAATGGCTGTAGCTCCCGGAGAAACATATCCGCCGCCATCCAGCGACTCAACAGTAACACTTCACGGGTAACGGTCGCCGTGACGTTTGGATTCCCGTCACGATCCCCGCCCATCCAGGAGGCGAACCGAACCGGCATGGCATCCAGGGGCAGGTGGTACCCGGTATGTTGATACAGACGCTCATCCAGCTGCCTCAAGAACTCAGGAAGCGCATGCCAGAGTGAGTGCTCTACCGTGGCATAACCCCACTTGGCTTCATCGACAGGTGTTGGACGGTGGCTGCGTATTTCCTCGGTATGCCAGATCTGGCTGATTAACTGCTCGAGGCGATTGACCAGGCGTTCACGTTCCCTGGGCAACAGATCCGAGTGTTCCATTTGGGTCAGGCACTCCGTAATTTCAGAGTGCTTCTGAATGACTGTTCTGCGAGTCACCTCAGTGGGATGGGCGGTAAGCACCAATTCGATAGTCATGGCCGCCACACTGTCGCGAATCTGCTCCGGCGAGAACTGTCGGGCCTTCAAGCGAATAAAGAGATCATCCAATGTATCGGGTACACAGACATCCTGCTCACATTGGCGGGATACCGTGTGGAACTGTTCAGCGATATTCGCGAGGTTAAGAAACTGGGTAAAAGCACGTGTGACTGGAACCAGCTGACTATCATCAAGATTTTTCAGCAGGCTCACCAGCTTGGCATGATCAGCCTCATTGCCTTCTCGGCCGGATTTGGACAAGTGTCGGATCTGCTCAATCTGGTCAAGAAAATCGTCCCCCAGATGCGCCTTAATGGTATTACCCAACAACTCACCCATCAGGTGGACGTTGCTTTTGAGTGCAGACTGCTCACTGGCCATAAACCTTTTGTCCTGTCCGAGTTAATCCAACAAATACCATGGAATTATGAGAGGTCTTTGTAACCTGAACCCTACCATTTGCCAAGTAGCTTTAACAAAACCAAAGCATCCATGATGATTCAAAGCTCAAATGTGAACCAAATCCACATAACGGAAGTCTTTTAAAGGATCTAACCAATACGTTCACCTTGAACTTACTTCTCCCATGTGATGACGAGTATGATGCAAAACCTATCGAGGTCACTGTCGCTGCCCACGTTATACGTGCCGCATAAAGCCCCAGGCACTAGCCTTACAAGAGCTAAATCACTTGATCAGCTGGCAACCAGACAACAGACAGCTCGACCATTAACAAGAAGCGTATCCCTTCATGATCACACCTTATCAATTGACCACTCCAGTGGTCATGGCCCGAAACTCTTACTGTTAGTACCCTCGCAAAATACCTGCCTAGAATATACCTTTAACTTAAATTTAAAGCGCATAACACCAGAATTAATTAATGAACTAAAACAGATGTCTGGCTGCCCTGCCACTTTTAAAGCACAGAAAAAACTAATAAAATTATTAAACGGCGCCAGCAACACAATCGAATTAATTCAAGATACCATGCCTGACAGCGGAACCATCTCGCAAATAGCACCAAATTGCCAGCTAAATTTTTTCTGCTTCAACGAATACACCGAACAATACACCAACAAAAAAATAACAAATCAGCGACTACAATCATCCAAAAGAAAACTACATCAACAAAACGATAATAATACTCCTGCCGAAACAAAATTAGCCATAAAAACAATGCTTGATTTTATAAAAGCCCTTGAGCAAAAGCGCTTACCTGAAAATTTCCCGACCGACAAACAACTCAATATTTGTGAAGCAATAGTTGAACAAGATTTCGCCCATAACAAAGCAAAAGACGCTCCAGATGACTTTGATTTTTTCATAACAAATTTGTATACCCAAGTAAATGTCGGCCCTATTGACATGGTATTTGTTAGAAATCTAGGCCGTCACATGAGGAAAAAAGCTAATCCGATCGCCCTTGAAATATATGCGGGAAATGGCATGTTATCGAGATCACTAGAGGAATATGGCGTTTTGGCTATTGCAATTGATATATGCCTGTCACACTACATTAATGAGGATTCAATAAAAACAGTATATTTTTCATTAGCGACGCATGCTATATACAGATTTACAGCACTTATCAAAACACTAAGGGAAATAGATATTCCCGTTTCACCCTTTGTGCTCTCTATTTACCCTCAAAGCCCTGACGAACAATCCTTTGGTCGCCCAATGCTTGACCTCTTCGAAAAAATACCCGGACTCGAAATAATTACTATTGGCGCGAAACCCCTACAGCACTTGGCGCCAAACCATCGGCTATCGCATCAGATGAAACATTTCGACTTAACTGAGGATCTGGCTTATCGAAGCAATGGCTTGATGGATACAACAGACCGAGTCTACACAAACTATACAGGCATGAGATAAATAGCACCTTTCCGTTCTCCTGATATGATCAACCATACCTGTATCAGCTTCGGGAAAATCAGCAGCAATATCAGACAACTCAATAATCAAGCTAGAAAGCACAAGCAATACATCATTAATCAACACCAAAGCCTTAGCATTGATTCAGCAAGCGCCAGATTTGACTCAGATCAACAGCATATTCAGCGTTTCTGACTATCATCTCCCGCCTGCAGCCAGCCTGCCCCGTTGCCCGACGATCCGATGCACCTCCCCACCTGGACCGCCTGACCGGCTGCAGTGACAGAGACCAAGGTTCGCACGTGCAGCAGGTACCAGGCCAATATTCCCCCTTGAATATCCCGGCTGACCCGTATTGATCTACACAGGGTAATCGTTGATGAGTAACACTGAGGGCTCTCAGGACAAAGTGTCATGGGGCGGCTATGTCGCACTGGCATTCGCTGTCGTTTTCTTTTCCGGATTGATGAAATCCAATGAGTGGTGGGGAGTCTTCGACTTCACAACCCTGAACGGATCGTTTGGCAAGCTGGTATCTGGCGTCTCTGAAAATGCAGAAGGCGTCGTCACCGCCGCCGGTTCCACCTTCCGCGGCGCAGGTGGCAGTGGTGCCCGGGACGGTTTCATGTTTGCCCTGAGTCTTGTGCCAACGGTTATGTTTGCACTGGCCATGGTTAACATCCTTGAGCACTATGGCGCCCTGAAAGCCGCCCGTCGCCTGATGACGCCGCTGCTCAAGCCGCTGATGGGTATACCCGGCAATACCGGCCTGGCACTGATCGCAAGCCTGCAAAGCACCGATGCCGGCGCCTCCATGACCAAGTCATTGATTGATAACAAGGACCTGACCGACAAGGAAGCCGATGTCTTCACTGCCTTCCAATTCTCGGCGGGCGCGATGATCGTCAATTTCTTCAGTTCAGGTGCAATCTTATTCACCCTGACTGATGCCAATGGGGAGCTTGCTGTGCCTGCGTCCATCGGTCTCTGCTTCATGGTCATGCTGGTATTTAAAGTCTTTGGTGCCAACCTTATGCGTCTGTACATCACCCTGACCGAAGGCAAGAAGCAACCTACTGATCATACCAACGTCAAGGGAGACGTCGCCCATGGCTGAACAGGCTAAAAAACCGATGATTACCGACGTCTTCGTCGAAGGCGCACGCAAAGGCTGGGGCATCGCCACCTCCAGCACCATCCCCAACATCATGATGGCTTTTGTCATCATCAAGGCCCTGAATGTGACCAGTGCCATGGAGTTGATGGGCGCGCTGTTTGGCCCCGTCATGGCACTGGTGGGTCTTCCCGGCGAGGCCGCGGCTGTACTCATGGGCGCCTTTATGTCCATGGGCGGCGGGATTGGCGTGGCGGTCGGCCTGTTTTCCGACGGTATCCTGAATGGCACCCATCTGGCCATTCTGGCACCAGCGATCTATCTGATGGGCTCGCTGATTCAGTATGCAGGCCGGATTCTTGGCGTCATCGGTACCGATGCTCGCCGATTCCCGATACTGTTTGCCATCTGTATCATTAACGCCTTCCTGTCCATGTTCGTGATGAACATCCTTATTTAACAAGGGATTAGAAGGTTTTCAGGCAAACTATGCCCCCCCTGAAAACCTTCATTTCCTAGACAGCTCATACCTTCGACCAAGCCTCTTTCCGGAACTTCACAACCTGAACAATGTCTAATTTTTTAGATGATAATCAGACGAAAGTAAGAGGCAACCTCATGGATGAGGCCCAACGAATACATTTACACGCAACACATGCCCCCCATCCTCATGATGGCGACAATGCGCCCCAAAATGGGAATGTACGCACATTTGGGCAACGAGTGATTTCTGTAGTCATCACTGTCGCCCCTCATATAACCGTCAACATTTTCCTTTCCGCACTTAAGGGAATGGAGCTTGCCTTCACACGTCCGATGGAAAAACTTGGGGAACTGGGCGTGCGATTAGGTGGTAATCATCAAGTCACCCGGACTATAGGCTGTGGTGTCGGGTATTTTTTTGGCTTTATTGTCGGTATTACTGCCGTTGTACCCGGTTTATTAATCGGCATTGTATATGGTGTTGGCAGAGCCATATACAAACTACCTTCAGCAATGAAAACCAGTTGGAACCAAGGCGTTTCCTATGCCATGAACGAAACATTTGATTACTACAACATTAACAAACGACATGTCACAGCAATTGGCGCCGTCATATCGATGCTCTTAGCGTCAGGCTTCATCGCCCTGGGTGGTCTAATTGGCGGCCCTCCTCTTGCCGGACTCATCGCGATTCTGGAGGCGCCAGCCTTCTTAGCCGGCCTGACCACACTGGCCTATATCTATTCACAGAGAGCTCCCCATGTGGAAAACCTCCTCCCGGCCCAGCAACAGGATTTATCCCGCCCTGCACCTGCTGACACCATGGAAGCGAGCAATAACGACAACTTCTTGTCACCAGAAGACAGCGCCTCCCCCCCTGGGAACAGCGCGGATAGAAATTTGTCGTCAACCATGATGGCAGAGGCTTAATTCACAAGCCGTTATCTCTCTGGGCTAAACTTTGCAGTAATGAACTGCCTTTAATCTGGCGAGTGCGTTTACGTGGCTGTACAGGGATGTATGTATGTTCTGGAAAGCGCTGATAATACTGTGGACTTTGCCTATTGTTGCACAATGCGAAGAACAGGAGCCGGAATACCCTTATCAATACCATGCCGAGTACTCAGCGGCAGCCCATCGCATTGATGATTATGGCAACCTCTGCCTGCATAACATCTCACTGAGCAACACTGTCTGTCGTTACTTTCGGGACGAATACAGCAATATGCTGGAACGGCTTGATGAGATGCCGGATCACCTGATACAAGATTTCAGTGACCCGTTGGTGGAATGGAAAAACCTGTATGGCGCCCTGCAAAATGCAGCGTCAGAGTAAGCCTTAAAGCAGAAAGCACCCACCCCATCAACACGTCCCTACCTCTTACGGTATTGGTGAAATCTGTAGCCATTTCTACCAATCCGACCAAACCCAGGAATGTAATACGATACAAGATTCATCAGTCTTCGGGTGTTTCATTGACCCAAGTCATGTGCTGCCCAGAAACAGACCCTCTAGACTGCCTCCCTGAATGTGATAGATCGGAAACACCATGACTGAAGTAAACACCACCGCCTGCAACTGCATGGATATCGGCACCCTGATCCAGGAAGAAGATACCGCCACGGAACTGACCATCAAAGCTGGCAGCCAGCAGGAGGCAGAGGCCAAGCTGGTCAAACTGCAGACGCTGGCACAGAGTATTGAAAGCGACCCCTGCACCATCAGCACCCACATCACCCAAGCTGACCTGGAAACCTGCATTCAGGCACGCTTTGATTTTGTCTGTGCTGCAGAGAAGTTGATCTTCGATATGCGGGCTGCCGCTTACCTCTGATCATTGACATTGCCTTGGTCGAGACCATACTGCCGCATGAGATAAGCGGCAGTATGATTTGATAACGCTGTTAGCGAACGCCGGAAGCGGCCTTCGGATTGCGGGTTTTCTTTCGTGCTACTGGCGCAATACGCTTACCCTGCAAGCGTTTCATTCGCACCGCCTCTTCGCGACTGCTGTTGACATTCACGGGAACCGAATCCAACCCTGCCAATGCCGCAAGTGCATCGACTGTCGCCTGATCCAGTTCTGCCCACTGTCCCTGTTTCAGATGATCAGGAATAATGACACTACCATAGCGCACCCGCTTCAACCGGTTAACCGCCAGCTCCTGCGATTCCCACAACCGACGCACCTCCCGGTTACGCCCTTCCAGCAGACAGACATGAAACCAGTGATTTCTACCTTCGCCCCCACTGTCGACAATGTCAGTGAATCGGGCCAGGCCATCTTCCAGCTCTACACCGCGAAACATATTACTGATTTTGTCCTGAGTGATATCACCGAATACACGCACGGCATATTCTCGCTCAATCTGGTGAGAAGGATGCATCAGGCGATTAGCCAGTTCGCCATCTGTTGTGAACAGCAGCAAACCGGAGGTATTGATATCCAACCGCCCAACATTGATCCAGCGTTCGCCTTTCAGTTTGGGTAAACGGTCAAACACCGTCGGACGGTCATCCGTTCCCTGACGTGTGCACACCTCGCCTTCTGGTTTGTTATAAGCCAATACACGACGCGTTTTGGTTGTCTGGCATTTCACCTGGCGGCCATCGACACGGATATCCTCTGCACCCGACACACGCACACCCAGCGTCGCCTTCTCACCATTGACGGTGACACGGCCATCCGCAATCCAGCCTTCAATTTCACGTCGTGAGCCCAACCCCTGGCGAGCCAGCAACTTCTGCAGGCGCTCACCTTCAACCGGTGACTCGATCTCTTTAATATCTGTCATAATCTTTACTGCTATCAAAAACAAGACCGGGGTTCCGGCATCAGGCCGAAAACCCCGGTCAATTTTCTTTCATGGTTAATCGGTGTCAGCCCCGCAGATCAGCAATGGAAGAAGAATCTTCTTCATCCTGCTCTGGCTCATCAGATGACTGAATTTCATCACCGCTGTCGTGTGTATCATAGGTTATCTCAACACGAACTGCGTCATCGGTTTCAATCCCTTCAGCATCGTCACACGCATCATCCTTATAGCGTGGGGCCATATCGGTAAAGTTGGTCTTCAGGCCATCTTCAAGGTCATCCAGCTCGGCAAATAACCGCTCAACGTTTTGTTCACTTTCTTCCTGAAACTGCTGGGCCACTGCTACCAACGAAGCAGGCTGACGGGCCTGCTCAGTGCTGACGGATTCATCAGCAGAGTCTCCACCTTCCGCTTCCAGCCCCTGCAATGCCTGCTGTGCAGCCTCAGGTAACGCTGCAACGTCCCCCTCCAGCGAAGCGGCCATTTCATCCAGGTTGCGGATTTCACTGAGCGGCGGCAATTCATCAAGGTTCTGCAGATTGAAGTAATCCAGAAACTGCCGTGTGGTCGCAAACATCGCCGGCCGGCCAGGCACATCGCGATGCCCCACAATACGCACCCAGTCTCGCTCCTGCAAGGTACGCATGATATTGGAACTCACACTGACACCACGGATATCTTCGATCTCACCCCGCGTAATCGGCTGTCGGTAAGCAACCAGTGCCAAGGTTTCCAGCATCGCCCGGGTGTAACGCTGGGGTTTTTCTTCCCAAAGACGCCCCACCCAGGGACTCAATTCTTGTCGCACCTGAAAACGCCAGCCACTGGCAATTTCCTTCAGCTCAAACCCGCGCCCTTGGCAGTCGACAGCAATCTCTTCCAACGCCGCCTTGAGAGTGGGCTTATCCGGACGCTTATGCTCATCAAACAAATGGGCAAGCTGCTCCAGATTCATAGGCTTGCCCGCCGCCAGCAGGGCGCCTTCCAGAATCAGTTTTACCGATGGCTCTTCGTTACTCATTCCGTGCGTGCCTTGACATGAATGGGACCAAAGGGCTCGGTCTGAACCAGCTCGACCAGAGATTCTTTTATTAATTCCATAATAGCCAGAAATGTCACAACCACACCCAACCGCCCCTCTGAGACGGTGAACAGGGCCACAAACGGGGTAAATCCATCCGATTTCAGTCGGCTTAGCACCTGTGCCATGCGTTCACGGGTTGACAGTGCTTCACGTTCAATATGGTGGTCTTCAAACAAGTCAGCCCGGCCCAGCACTTCAGACAAAGCCAGCAGCACTTCACGAAGATCCACATCCGGATGAATCTTCTGCGTTTCCAGTTTGGGCGGCTCCGCACTGGCCAGGTAAAAATCCCGGCCCTGCCGCGGTATACTGTCCAGATCTTCCGCGGCAATCTTGAAACGCTCATACTCCTGCAGACGACGAATCAGCTCGGCCCTGGGATCCTCTTCCTCATCATCGAGCTGCGTCTGACGTGGCAGCAACATCCGGGATTTGATTTCCGCCAGTGTCGCTGCCATCACCAGGTATTCTGCCGCCAGTTCAAACTGGCTCGCCTGCATGAGTTCTACATAGCTCATATATTGCCGGGTAATTTCTGCCACCGGCATCTCGAGAATATCAACGTTATTGCGCTTGATCAGGTAGAGCAGAAGATCCAGCGGCCCTTCAAAGGCTTCAAGAAATACTTCCAGAGCTTCCGGCGGAATATACAGATCATCCGGCAGCTTGCTGAGAATCTCACCACGGAATACCGCCAGACGCACACTTTGTTCAAGTGCGCCCTCTACGGTTTCAGCGGGCGCTTCTGGCACCTGTTCATCCGGTGTCGCCGATTGATCAATCGTGTCCGCATCCATACTCATATCCTAACGGTAAGCCAGTCCCATAGCCTCGCGTACATCCTTGAGGGTATCCTGCGCTTCATCACGGGCGCGCTCATTCCCTTCGGCAATAATGCCCTGCACTTCATCCAGGTTATCTTCCAGATCCGCAATCCTCAGGCGAATCGGCTCAACCTCACTGATCACCTGCTCAATGACCGGCTGTTTGCAGTCAACACAACCGATCCCTGCATTACGGCAACCAGACTGCACCCACTCATGGGTCTTCTCATCAGAATAGGCTTTATGGAAATTCCATACCGGACAATGTTCCGGCTCACCCGGGTCATTGCGCCGAACCCGGGCAGGATCCGTCGGCATACGACGAATTTTTTCCGCCACCGTATCACTGTCATCACGAAGACCAATAGTATTACTCAGGGACTTCGACATCTTCTGACCGTCCAGTCCCGGCATCTTGGCCATGGGCGTCAACAAAGCATGCGCCTCAGGCAGAATCATCTTGCCGGTTCCTTCAAGATAACCCAGCAGGCGCTCCTGGTCACCCAAGGTGATATTCTGCTGCTCTTTCAACAACGCCTGAGCGGTTTCCAATGCCTCATGATCACCGCTTTCAAGGTACGCCTTGCGAAGACTGCGATACAACTTTCCCTGTTTGCGCCCCATCTTTCCGATGGCCTGCTCAGCGATGGTTTCAAACCCCGGCTCCCGGCCGTAAAGATGGTTGAAACGGCGCGCAATTTCCCGGGTAATTTCAACGTGAGCTTCCTGATCGGCGCCAACCGGCACCAGACCGGCGCGATAGATAAGAATATCGGCGCTCTGTAGCAACGGGTATCCCAGGAAACCATAGGTCGACAGATCCCGCTCCCGCAGTTTTTCCTGCTGATCTTTATAGCTGGGCACACGCTCCAGCCATGACAAGGGTGTCATCATGGATAACAGCAGGTGCAGCTCCGCATGTTCCGGCACCTTTGACTGAACAAACAACGTGGCCTGCCCGGGATTAACGCCCACCGCCAGCCAGTCCACCACCATTTCCAGGACATGGCTCTCGATATCACCAGGGTTGTCGTAGTGCGTTGTCAACGCGTGCCAGTCTGCCACAAAAAAGAAGCAGTCATACTGATGCTGAAGGGTCAGCCAGTTCTTCAACACACCGTGATAATGGCCAAGGTGCAGCTGTCCGGTCGGCCGCATGCCTGATAATACCCGCGAACCGGGGTCTGTGGCGCTCAAGAGGTTCTCCAGGAAGTCCGTTTTTTTCAGTCGGTTCTAATAACGTGAGAGTGTATCCGGTTTTGAAAGTTCCTGATATGCCGGAACGCCGCAGGATCCCTATCAGTCCACCAACTCGGTTGTATCTTCCTTGCCATTGCGCAGGATCTCCGGCGTTTCCTCCACCAGGCTGACCACACTGGTCGCTTCCATGCCGCAAAAGCCGCCATCAATGACCAGGTCAACCTGATGCTCCAGCACCTGCCGGATTTCATAGGGATCAATCATGGGGTAATCATCACCCGGCAGGATCAGTGTGGTGCTGACCAACGGCTCACCCAGCTCGGCCAGCAACGCCTGGGCAATGGCGCTGTCCGGCACCCGGATACCGATGGTTCGGCGCTTGGGATGCAACACCAGCCTCGGCACCTGGCTGGTCGCCTTCAGGATAAAGGTCCAGGCCCCCGGGGTCTTGCTTTTCAGAAAGCGGTACGCGCTGTTTTCCACCTTGGCATAGTTCGCCAATTCAGACAGGTCCCGGCAAACCAGCGTAAAGTTATGCCGGTCCGACAGCTGCCGAATGCGACGAATGCGTTCAATGGCTTTTTTTTCCCCGATGCGGCAACCCAGGGCATACGCAGAATCCGTGGGGTACACAATAACGCCACCGGAGCGCACGATATCAACGGCCTGACGAATCAGGCGTACCTGGGGGTTGTCTGGGTGAATCTGAAAAAACTGGCTCACGGCTAGGCTTCAATCAGTGGAAGGAGAACCGCGATTATATGCTAACTCAGGAGGCAACCGGTAAGACTCTGTCATCAAAAAGCTCCCAGACCGGCTGACAGCCCTCAGGAATCGGTCCCAGTCGGCCCAGCTCAATCCGGTCGGACCAGGGACCGTGAAAGTCGCTACCCAGCGAGGCCGCCAAATGGTATTGACCACATAACTGGGCCAGTTTATCACGCTCACCCCATGGCTGCAGACAACCAACCACTTCCATGGCAAGCCCGCCCGCTTTGGCAAAGTCTTCAACCAGCGCCTGTAGTTTCATCCCGCTCAGCTTGTACTTTCCAGGATGCGCCAGTACCGGCACGCCTCCCCAGCTGCGAATCCAGCCCACCACCGTAGTGATATGAGGCCAGTGAGATTTTGCGTTACCCATATGCTTGTTTCCAAGGTATTTCTTGAACGCGGCCTCGCGGTGAGGAACGAGTCCTTCCTGCACCAGCCAGTCAGCAAAATGGGGGCGACCAATTTGCAGCGTATCAGGACCCGGCACAAAATCGGTGCCAGTAGCACGCTGGGCGTCTCTGGCCAACGCCATTGCGCCGGCCAGGATCTGATCCGCCGTAATACCCGGCAGCCGCTTAGCCACCTTGTCAGCAATTCGCTCACAACGCTGCCAGCGGGCCTGGTGCTGACGCGCCAGACACTCATCAACGCCCGGCTCTGACAACTGGAACCCCAACCCAACCACATGAATTTCCAGGTTTCCCCAGAGGCAGGACAGCTCCGTACCGGCAACCAGGGTCAACCCGGGGTCTTCATCCAGAGACAACAGATGCCTGACACCGGCCACCGTGTCATGATCCGTCACGGCCAGCAGATCCACCCCCTTTTCCCGGGCGCGGGCCAGCAGCTGTCCCGGCGCAAGGACACCGTCCGAGGCGGTAGTATGACAATGCAGGTCAGCACGACTATACATCTGTGTTCTTTATCCTGACGAAGACACCCAGTAAACTAGATCTTTTGATCCAACCTTGCCGTTACAGTTCAACGTAGCAGCAATGCATGGTAACAGACCTGAAACAGGACGAGCCAATTCACCTATGAAGCAGTTTATTGATTTCCTGCCATTGCTGGTTTTTTTCATTGTTTACAAGATTGATCCCCGGACCGTCAGCCTGGCTGGCCATGAATTTGAGTTCGGCGGCATATTCAGCGCAACCATGGTACTGATTGTTGCCTCTGTGATTGTCTACGGCCTGCTCTACCTGAAGCAGAAAAGCCTGGAAAAGAGCCAGCTGATCACACTCGTTGCCGTACTGCTGTTTGGCTCCCTGACTTTGGCATTCCATGAAGAAGCCTACCTGAAATGGAAAGCACCTATCGTCAACTGGATCTTCGGCGTGGCGTTTCTGGCCAGCCAGTTCATTGGCCAGAAGCCGCTGATCCGACGGATGCTGGACCATGCCATGAGTCTGCCCGATGCCATCTGGACACGCCTCAACACCAGCTGGGCCATATTCTTTATTCTGCTGGGGGCAGCGAACCTCTACGTGGCCTTTACCTTCGAGACCATCTGGGTCGATTTCAAGGTCTTCGGCAGCCTCGGCCTGACGTTTGCCTTTGTAATCATTCAGTTTCTCTTTCTGGCCCGTTATATCAAGCAGGAAGACACAGATAAGACCACCTGACACAAGCCAGCCTTTCCTGAACCACGAAAGCAGCTGCCCTGTGTTAACCGGAGTACACGATGTATTACGCCATTATCAGTGAAGATATTGAAAACAGTCTGGCGCTGCGCAAGACCGCGAGACCGGCTCACCTTGCCCGGTTGGAAGCCTTGCGCGCTGAAGGCCGCCTGCTGACGGCTGGGCCACACCCCGCCATTGATACAGCCGACCCAGGCGATGCCGGCTTTACCGGCAGCCTGGTCATCGCTGAATTCGACAGCCTTGAAGCCGCTCAGGCCTGGGCTGATGACGACCCTTATATTGAAGCAGGCGTCTACGCACAAGTGACCGTAAAACCCTTTAAGGTCGTTTTGTAAGCCACTACAGCAACAAAGCCGCAGTACGAGCGATCACTATCGACGCGCTGTGGTTTTACTGCCTAGATTTATGTCATAGTTCCATCTTTTGGCAGCCCGATAGAGAGCACAGCCTTGAAAAGACTGATTCCTTTTTTAATGGCCATCATGACCGCCAGCGTCGTTCAGGCAGAAACCCGCTATATCTCCGATACCCTGTATGTCCCCCTTCGGGCTGGTCCCGGCAACGAGTACCGGATCCTTCACCGTGGTCTGAAAACCGGTACGGCATTGGAAGTCCTCGAAGAAGCGAGCGCTGACAACGGTGAAGAGTACGCCAAGGTGCGTACACGATCCGGTAACGAAGGCTATATCCCTGTTCAATACCTGCTGAAAGAGGAGCCCGCCAAAGACCAGCTGGAGCGAGCTCAGAAAGAAAACGGTAAACTGGCGTCACAAAACACAGAATACCGTAAGCAGCTGGACGCGTTTGAAGCCAGCAACCGGGAACTGACGGACAAGCTCAACGACAGCACCCAGAAAATCCGTAAACTGGAACAGGAACTGACCCGTATCAGGGAAGTCTCCGCCAACAGTCTGGAAATCGACAGCCGTAACAAGACACTGGTCGTGAACAACGAGCAGTTGAAAGCACAACTCAATACCCTGCAGGTGGAAAACCAGCAACTCTCGGACAGTACACAGCAGCGCTGGTATCTCTACGGCGCCCTGACCCTGCTGATCGGTGTTCTGCTAGGCCTGTTTGGGCCATTGCTGAAGCCCAAAAAGAAATCCAGCTGGATCTGATACAGCCTGGGAGATGGGCTGGCTCATCCAGCCCATTAAAAACCCTAATGAGTCCAATAGGGCGGATTCACTTAAAAACAAAAATGATAATCACTATTATTTAGCCAATCCCTGAATAACGAGATTGGCCCCATGACCAAGACCCTCACCTTTGCCGGCATCCATTTTTTTATTGGTTTCACTGTTGTCTACCTTCTGACAGGAAGCCTTGCCATTGGCGGACTGGTTGCTTTAATTGAACCGGCCTGTAATACAGCCGCCTATTTCTTCCATGAAAAGGCTTGGGAGTATTTTAAGAAGAAAAAGCAGGCGGGTGATAGCTACCTATCCCCCCTGCATGCATGATATTCCTAAGCTAAAGCATCAATAAAAAACAGCACGCATGCCTATTGCTTACTTCTTGGATTGTCTGAAAAACCTCAACAAATACCACGAGCCTACAATGTAAGATCACATAACATAACGGACAGTGATTGTTACCATAGCATTTGCTAATTTGCCCTTGTTTCATACTAGGGGCTGTTGACGTTTCATTGAAAGCCTTGAACCAAGCCTGAAAATCCGCAGTATGTTGCTACCGCTCATGCTTTCAT